>DASTSJ010000423.1:0-4831 GCA_035760765.1 Edaphobacter sp.
ATCAGGGAGGATGCATCGAGACCGCTCATCCGACAACCCACAGCGACCCATCGTATGAGGTCAATGGGGTTGTCCATTACTGCGTGACCAATATGCCGGCGGCGGTTCCGAATACCTCGACGCTTGCCCTCACGAATGCGACCTTCCCCTACGTGATGAAGTTGGCTAAGTTGGGTGCTCGCGAAGCTATCCGTGAAGACAAGGGGATTGCAGAGGGCGTAAATACTTACGACGGTGTTCTGACGTACGAGGCTGTTGCTGCAGCCCAGCAGCGTGATTGGAAGAGCGTGGCAGAACTGCTGTAGCCCACTGCCGGTGGAGGTCTTCGATGAACGATAGCAGGCGAAAGGTACTGAGCATCGCGCTGGGCACCTGCCTGCTTGTGCTGTTTGCCGCTCTGGCAGCGCTCAATGCCTTCAACAAGCGCTTTCTCGATCCTGAAACGACCGGACAGATCTTTATTTACACGGGTCTGTCCATCGTTGCCTTTCTGCTGTTTGTAGCAGTGCTGGTGATGCTGGTCCGCAACGTCCTGAAGCTGTATGCAGATCAGCGTAGCAGCGTCATGGGGACCCGCTTGCGTACCCGGATGCTTTGGGGCGCTGTGCTCGTCAGTCTTTTGCCAATCTCGTTTATGTTCGCCTTCAGCTACCTGCTGTTGAACCGCGCTGTGGAGCGCTGGTTCTCGCAGCCGGTGACGGAGATGAGGGACGCGAGCACCAACATGGCGTTTGAGCTGGCCCGCTACACCACCGCCAATGCCCGCGCCGAAGCCGAATCAATCGCCACCACGCTGCCGGACATGAACGCCGGGTCTCCTGCAGCGTTCGACGCGCAGGTGCAAAGTGTCCTTCATCGCCACGAGATTACTCTTCAGAGCGGATTCGTGGCGGTCTATCGTGATCAGAAGCTGATTGCCTCGTTCCAGGTTCCTGAGGGCAACAGTGCCGTAGTTCGAGTGAAGCCGTGGGCTCCTGAGCCAAGTTCAGACGCAACTCAGAAAAAGGGAACGGAGATCTTCTCCCCCAGCGGAGATATCTCGCGCAATGGCGCAATCTTTGCTGCAGCGCGACGAAGCGACACCCCGGTCTTCAGCGTGGGCGATAACGACTATGCTCTTGGCACCGCAACGGCGCGAGATGGCGTGATGGTGGTAGTCGGGTTGCCGATGCCTCACGGCCTTGCCGATACCATGCTGACGCTGCGCTCGTCAGCAGATACCTACTGGACGCTCTTCCGCAGCCGTCGCCAGCTACGCAACCTGTACATGCTCCTCCTGCTGATGATGACGTGCCTTGCGCTGTTTTCATCCAGCTGGCTGGCCCTCCATCTTTCCAAGCAGGTGACGAAGCCCGTGGAAGCGCTGGCCGATGCCATGGCAGCCATCGCTGCAGGCGACTATGCCTGTCGTGTTCAGGAGAGTGCGACGCAGGAGCTCGGAGAACTGGTCCGCAGTTTCAACCACATGGCAGCTGATCTTGAAGGCAGCCGCCGGGCGGTTGAAGAGTCAACCGTGCAGCTAAGCGCGGCAAACGCGGCACTCGAGGCCCGTCGCGGTGAACTGGAGACCATGCTGGAGACGATCCCGAACGGTGTCGCCATGCTCGATTCGGAACGCAGAATCCTGCTCACGAACCGTGCGCTGAGTGAGTTGATCGATCCCGGCGGCCAGCGACCCTTTCTCGGACTTGCCATTGACGAGGTCTTTCCTGCAGAACTGGTGGAGATGCTCGATCGGCTCATTCGCCGCAGCCATCGCATGGGATCAGCCTCAAGCGAGATCGAGATCGCAGCCACAGGCCGCGAAGGATTCGGCGGTACGCTGAATCTGCTGATCACGGTCGCTTTGCTGGAGACGACTGCCACCACTGAGTGGCTGCGCCGCGAACACCGCGGCTACGTGCTTGTCCTCGAAGACGCAACCGAGCTTCTGCACGCGCAGAAGCAATCTGCGTGGAAAGAGGTTGCGCGCCGCGTCGCTCACGAGATCAAGAATCCCCTGACCCCCATTGGCCTCAGTGCAGAGCAGATTCGCAGGCATATTGATCGTCTGTCGGAGACGCTGCACTTCCACCAGGTCGAGTCGAACTCGCCGCAGGTAATTCGTCGTTGCAGTGAAGTTATCTCGGGCTCGGTCGAAAGCATGCGATCGCTGGTCGATCAGTTCTCCGCACTTGCCGAATTCCCGACAGCCAAGCCGCGACCTGCGGATCTCAATACCATCGTGGACAACTCGCTTGCAATGTTTGCCGGCAGGATGCAGAGCATCACCGTCACCAGGCGTATGGCCAAGGGGCTGCCGCTGGTGATGGCGGATCCTGAAGCGCTCAAGCGCGCACTCGGCAACCTGATCGATAACGCTGCTGAAGCAATGCAGTCGAGCCTGTTGCGCGAGCTGCGAATCTCCACCAGTCTGCTCGAAAGCGGAATGGTCGAACTGGTCATCGCTGACACTGGATCCGGACTTACGGACGAGATGCGCGAGAGGCTGTTTCTGCCCTACTTCTCGACCAAGGAACGCGGCACCGGCCTTGGGCTCGCGATCGCCGCAAAGGTCGTGCAGGAGCATCAGGGAACCATTCGGGCTGAAAAGAATGTCCCTGCAGGAGCGAAGTTCATCATCGAGCTGCGCCCCGCCATCGGACAGGATGGGGAAGCAGAGGCGGCTTCAGTGGGAGATGCAGATGGAGGTGTGACGGCTTGAACCATGTACTGATCGTCGATGACGAGGCGGAGATTCGCGAGTCGCTCGAAGGCATTCTTCGTGAGGAAGGGTACCTGGTCACCACCAGCGCGACTGCGGGGGAGGCGCTCGAGCTGATCCGCGACGCGGATTACGATGTCGTTCTGCTGGATATATGGCTTCCGGACCGCGACGGCCTTGAGACACTCGGCGAGATTCGCCGGATGGAGAGCCCCAGCCTTCCCGAGGTCATCATCATCAGCGGACACGGAACAATTGAAGCCGCCGTGCGAGCGACCAAGCTTGGTGCGTATGACTTTCTTGAGAAGCCTCTGTCGCTCGAACGAACCCTGATCGTGATTGGCAATGCGATGCGCGCACGCCAGATGCGTGACGACAATGCAGAGTTCGCGCGGCAGTTGTCTGCAAAGGGCAACGTCACCGGCCAGAGCGTAGCGATGAAGGCGCTGCGTCAGCAGATCCAGTTGATGGCACCGACCAATGGCCGCGTGCTCATCTTTGGCGAAAGCGGTACCGGAAAAGAGCTGATTGGGAGAGCGATGCACGCTGCGAGCCTGCGTAAGGATCGACCGTTCGTCGAGCTCAACTGCGCGGCTATTCCCGAGGACTACATCGAGAGCGAGCTCTTCGGGTATCGTCACGGTGCCGTGCCAGGAGGTCCTCCGGAGAAGCGTGGCACCTTCGAGCGAGCCGACGGCGGAACTCTCTTCCTCGATGAAGTCGGTGATATGAGTCTCAAGACACAGGCCAAGGTGCTTCGCGCCCTCGACGAGCAGAGATTCCTTCCTGTCGGCGCATCGCATCCGGTTCACGTTGACGTGCGCGTGATCGCTGCAACAAATAAGGATCTGGAAGAAGAGATTGCCCGCGGCAACTTCCGCGAGGATCTCTTCTATCGCCTTAACGTCATTCCGTTCTATGTTCCTCCGCTGCGCGATCGCAAGGAAGACATTCCGCTGCTGGCGAAGGAGTTTCTTGAGGAGTTCGGTCCGCGCTACGGCCGCCCGCGTTTGGAGATGAGCGAAGAAGCACTCAATGCTCTACGCCAATACCACTGGCCGGGCAATGTGCGCGAGCTTCGCAATCTCGTCGAGAGAGTTCTTATCCTCAACCCGAAGGTGCACCGCATCGAGAAGAAGCATCTGCCGATGCTGGTCTACCGCGGACCCAAGCTGACGGAATCGGGCAGGATCAATATGCGGACCGATGAGTTTTCAACGCTGGTCGAAGCTCGCGAGGCATACGAGCGCGAGTTCATCCTCAAGAAGCTGGACGAGGTGCACGGCAACATAAGCCGTGCAGCCGAAGGCCTGGGGCTGGAGCGCAGCCACCTTTATCGCAAGATGAAGGCCCTCGGCGTTAACGTGAAGGAATAAATTCGCACCGATTAGGTGAACTGTTTCAGATCCATTCCCAGCGAGTAGGCCTGGGTGTCCGCTTCGATCTCCTGCCAGGTTACGGTACGGCCTAGCTCTGCAGATTTGCGCGCCATCATGCAGCTGCGCGCGCTGTCCACGCCGGCAGCAATCTGGTTCTGCAGCTTGCCCGAAACAATGCTCTGCACGAAGTCCTGGTCCTTCTTGGCATCGGCTTCGGCCAGATTGTCACTAAAGGATCCATTCGCTGCGAACTGGCCTGTCGTCACACCGTTTCCGGAGTTCCACACCCACGGCTGTGTGCCGCGTATCTGCAGCGTCCCGCTGTAGGGTGCATCCGCAAGTCCTTCCGACCCAAAGAAGCGCTCGGAGACGTCGAAGAAATTGTTCTTGTTGAACTGCGTGGAAGAGAAGCTCAGCTCAACCCCGTTGGGATAGGTGAAGATCACCTCGTAGTTGTCCGAAGTGTTTCCTGGATTCTTCACAACCTTCCGGCTGCTCTTCGCATAGGCCGACACAGGATGCGTACCCATCACCCAGTTGCAGACATCGATGACGTGAATGTTCTGCTCCAGCAGAATGTCGCCCGAGAGGTTGCGGTAGAGCAGCCAATTGCGAAGACGATACTCGTCCGACGACGGTGTTCCCTTGTCGACCATGACTGCCGGAGGCGCGTTGTAGAAGGCCGAGATCTGCGCGATGTCACCGATCTGCCCGGAGTGGATGCGCCGGACAAGCTCCACAAACGGCG
>DASTSJ010000424.1:0-4956 GCA_035760765.1 Edaphobacter sp.
GCTTGCTGCAGAAGCTCAGCGACGCAATCGCCTGCTTCGTCCGCGGATCATGGGTGTGCTGCAGTGTAGTGCGCCGGCCGGCGATATCGATGAGCGAAGCCTTCGGGTTCGATACGTGTTCCGCCTGCGCAACGCACACACTGGTTGCCAGGGCTGCAATGGCACACCAGGCTGAGATACCTCTCCGCATACATCCACCACTTTCAGACAGTAGTTCTAGTTGAAGCCGCGACGGGTCCGGTTTCTCGGATTGAAGTCTTCCTGCTCACGATCTCTCGCGCGCTCGGCGAACTGCGCTGCCTGGTCGGCGCGCTGCTTCTTCTCTGCTGCCGTAAACACGCGCTCTTCCGCACGGCTGATGCGCTTGTGGGCGGTCATTCCTTCCAGAAGAAACTCCGCGGCGCTTACCGCAGGCTCCGCGGCTGACGTCCCATCAACGTTTAGCGGCGAAAGCTTCTCAATCAGTCCCTGAATCTGCTTCAGTTCAGCCAGGCAAGCGGCTGCAGGCTGGTTGTCGTTCAACTGGACGGTGCCTCCAAGATTGAACCACTCTTCAATCTGCTGAGTGTCGGTTCCTGCGAAATACTTGTCGAAGACCTGCCCGACAGCAGTGCGGATAATCTCGCGCACGACAGTGTCAGCGCCTCGCATCTCGCCCTCGTACTCCAGCTCCACCTTGCCGGTGATGCCCGGCAGCGCAGCGTAGATGTCGCCGATCCGCGGCACGACCACCTGCTCGCCGTGAATCAGTGCGCGGCGTTCGGCGTTCGAAAGCACCAGCTCCATCGTGGTGATGGGCAGCCGCTGTGAGACACCCGAGCGCTTGTCGACTTTTTTGTCCTCGCGGGCCGTGAAGGCGATCTGCTCTACCACCTGGCGCACATAATGCGGAATCTCGATCTTTGTCGCGGGTCGTTTGGACCATGCTTCCTGCGCCGTAATGCGGATGCCTTCTTCAATGTCCTCGGGATAGTGCGTCCGAATCTCCGAGCCGATACGATCCTTGAGCGGCGTGACGATCTTCCCGCGAGCCGTGTAGTCCTCCGGGTTTGCGCTAAAGACAATGGCGACGTCGAGCGGCAGACGTACCGGGTAGCCCTTAATCTGGACGTCGCCCTCCTGCATGATGTTGAAAAGCGCGACCTGGATCTTGCCGGCGAGATCCGGAACCTCGTTGATGGCGAAGATGCCTCGGTTGGCCCGGGGAAGCAGGCCATAGTGCATCGTCAGCTCCGAGCCCAGGTCCTGGTTCGATCTCGCCGCCTTGATCGGATCGATATCGCCCACCAGATCGGCCACCGTCACATCGGGGGTGGCGAGCTTTTCAATAAATCGCTCTTCAGGTGTCAGCCAAGCGATCGGAGTATCGTCTCCATGCTTTGCAATCAGGTCACGCGAATACTTGCTGATTGGGGCATACGGGTTGTCCCGAACCTCAGATCCGGCCACGTAGGGCATGTGTGCATCAAGCAGTGTTGTCAGCGAGCGCAGGATGCGCGACTTCGCCTGCCCGCGAAGCCCCAACAGGATGAAGTTGTGCTTCGACAGAATGGCGTTCACGATCTGAGGAACGACCGTATCTTCATACCCTACGATTCCCGGAAAGATCGGCTGCCGCGAACGCAGTCGTTCCATCAGGTTTTCACGAAGCTCATCCTTGACGCTGCGGGCTAATCGTTCGGGGGAGTACTCGCTCTTACGGAGCTGGCCGAGGGTCGCGGGAAGTGAATTCGCCATACTTTCAGTATAGATGCCCTGCTCGTGGCAAGGGCTCAACAGCGCCAGCGGAGCGAACAAACAGGGTATGTCTCCGCCAGCTCCCGGATGGGGGTTGGGGTATCCGGGTGGCCATGGCCCCTCTGCGGCCAGCGAAGCTCGCATTCGACCGCAGTCAGCGTCGCGTCCCGGTACAGCGCATTCCAGTTCCGGATCTCGTAGCCCGCCGACTCCAGTCGGCCTCGACACTCCGTCTCTGTAGGGCGGGATCTTGTAGAAGGCGTGCTCTGCTCTCGAAACTCAAGCGACAGGAAACCGGTCCGGCGCGTAGGGATATGCATCTCCACACGTTTCAGCACCCAGAGGATGAACAGGCCTACTCCAGTGCCTGCCATTCCAAGCTTCAACTGTCCTCCGCCGAACAGCAGCCCCAGCACGGTCACGAACCACATAGTAGCGGCAGTGGTAACGCCATGGACCAGGCCATCTTTGCGCAGAATCGCACCCGCGCCGATAAAGCCGATACCGGAAAGGATTCCCAAAGGGAAACGCATCAGGTCCAGCACGACGAAGGAATCCGGCTTCTTCCCGGTCGTATCCATCAGCTGGTTGGCCTGAAGCATGGCCAGGGTAGCCGCCAGGCACACCAGCATGGTCGTACGGATGCCGAGCGACTTTCCACGCTCGTCGCGGTTGTAGCCAATCAAAAAACTGGCAATCGCGGCCAGCAGAATCCGAACACCGATCTGTTCCCAGGTCAGAGTAACCGGCATGTCTGGCTTAGATGTGGAATCAGCGGCTCAGGTCTTCTCGCAAAGCCTCCATCTCGGCCAAAGCATGCTGGTTTCCGGCGCGGTTCGCCGCGGCGATCCCGCTGTGCAGGCGTGCAAGCGCCTCCTCCGTCCGGCCCTGTTTCGCCAGGGTCTGTGCGGACATTTGGTAGGCAGGAACATAATCCGGGTTGTGCTGAATCAAATTGGCAAACTCGATCAGCGCCGACTCTACATTTCCTTCAGAAAGATGAGCCATGGCTAGGCCATAGCGTGCAAACGCATCGGTTGGGTTCTGCTCAAGCACCTGGGTGAGAAGGGCAATCCTATCCATCCTTCGATGTTCTGACGGCACGTGTACGGTTGGCAAGCAGACCCGGCGCCCCCACTCGCATTACACTGAAAGGAATGAGCGAAGTCGTGCTGGCAAGAACCGTAAGCGAGTCACAGTCGGAACGAAGCGAGATCATCTTTCCCTCGGACGCCAATGCCCTCGGAAATCTCTTTGGCGGGCGCCTGATGCAGTACATCGACCTCGTCGGAGCCATGGCTGCCAGCCGCCATGCACGGGCCATCACGGTGACCGCCAGCATGGATCACCTGGACTTTCTGGCACCCGTTCGGGTAGGCGATCTCCTGATCCTTAAAGCCAGCGTCAACCGTGCCTATCGCACCTCGATGGAGGTCGGCGTCAAGGCAATGGTTGAGGATGTTCGCCATAACCGGATGCGCCATGTCTCCTCCGCCTACCTAACCTACGTCGCGGTAGACAAAGACGGCAGCAGGATCGCAGTTCCCCAGGTCATTCCGGAGACCGAGCACCAGAAGCGACGTTATGAAGATGCGGGTCGCAGGCGCGAGATGCGCTCCGGGGAAACTCTCCGCAAAAAAGAAATGCGTGCTGCGCTCGGCGACGAGTGGCACGTCTGAAGATTCGGATAAGGAAGGATTTTTTATGGGACACATGGGAGCAGGAGTTCCTCCGGCGCCACAGCCTCTTCCGGGCGTAGCGCACGTTGTTGCGGTCGGTAGCGGAAAAGGCGGCGTCGGCAAAACCACGGTCGCTGTCAATCTCTCGATAGCCCTCGCGAAGCTCGGCTACAAGGTAGGCCTCATTGACGCCGACATCTACGGACCGAATGTCCCCACCATGCTGGGCGCTACACGCCAGCCGAATATCATTGGAGAAAATCGGATTGAACCGCTCCTCGCTCACGGCGTGAAGTTCATCTCCATCGGTCTTATCTCGCCCGGCGACAAGCCACTGGTGATGCGTGGACCGATGCTCCACCAGATCATCCGCCAGTTTCTCCAGCAGGTCGAATGGGGCGAACTCGACTTTCTGATCATCGACCTGCCCCCTGGAACCGGCGACGTCGTCATCTCGCTCGTCCAGACGGTTCCGCTTACGGGCGCAGTGGTCGTCTCCACCGGCTCCAACGTGGCGCTTGAGGACGCTCGCAAGGCGCTCGAGATGTTCCATCAGGTCAAGGTTGAGGTGCTGGGCATGGTCGAGAATATGTCGCAGATGACCCTGCCCACAGGCGAGGTGATCGACGTCTTCGGCGCAGGTGGAACCGAACGCACCGCCGCACAGTTCGGCCTCGACTTTCTGGGTGCTCTGGAGTTGAACCCGTCCATCCGTGAAGGAGGGGATCGAGGAATGCCGATCGCTCTCGCGGGGCCGGACTCAAAGCTCTCGGCCGAGATCTACGCTGTAGCCCGCCGCGTCGCCGACAAGGCAAAGCAAATTTCTTCGAAGAGCGAGAACATATTCGAGATCAGCTGAGGTGACTCGACATAGTGGTCCTTGCAGTGACACGAAATATTTGCCTGGACGCCCATCCCTGCCGGAGCTGTCATCCTGAGCGGAGCGCGTCAGCGCGGAGTCGAAGCATCTGCGGTTCGGGATGGTTGCGATCGCAGTTGATACCCAAGACCACGACCGACCGAGGCGGATCATAGGCAAGCTCGACGCCGTCATTCTGAGCGAAGCGAAGAATCCCTGTCTTTTTCTCAGGATGCCCGTACTGCACCGCAAGCTCATCCCGGCAAGATAGCCCACGGCTAACGCCTACGACCTCCAGCCTGTCGAAACACCGCGGCTGCTTGACGCACACGATAGACTGGTCTCGATGGGGGTTACGGTATGGCTGAAACATGGAGAATGACGGCGCGGCAGCGAGCCATTCTCACTGCCATCATCGAGAGCTATATCGAAACGGGGGAACCTGTAGGGTCGGGCACCATCGCTCGTCTCAACCGTGAAGGTCCCGCCATGAGCCCCGCGACCATCCGCAATGAGATGGCGGAGTTGGCCGAGGCCGGGCTCCTCGAGCAGCCCCACACCTCCGCCGGGCGCATACCTACGGCGCGGGCCTTTCGGATGTACGTCGAACAGCTGAGTCAGGGCGACACCCCTCGCGCCAACTCCGAGCATCTGCGCCTGCAGATCGACCGTAGTTTCGTC
>DASTSJ010000425.1:0-4312 GCA_035760765.1 Edaphobacter sp.
CACTCATCGGTCCAGTCGAAGTCGGCGGGGAGGCCTTTGGCTGCGGGGAAGGCGGGGTCGGCGACGTGGATGGTGAAGGTTTGGAGGCGGGGATGCTCGACGAACTTGCCGCCCACGACCTGCCAGAAGTAGGGCCACGAACGCTCTGAGCCGGAGGCGGAGTGGATGGCGACGAAGCCGTGATGCGATTGGATGTAGTGCTTGAATGCGGCGCGCTGATCGTCGCTGGTGAAGGCCTCGTTGTTGCTGTTGGCGAAGATGATGCCGGCGTACTGGCGTAGATTTTCGTTCGTGAAGACTTCGGGTGAGTCGGACGAGTCGACGGTGAAGTGGCTTTCGACGCCCATCTTCCTGATGGCTTCGACGCTGGTCGCGATGTTGTCGTGTACGTAGCCCTTGCCGTCCGGGGTGTAGTTGCGGGTGTAGACGAGGACCTTGGGCTGGGCGAAGCCGGGAATGGCGACGCTGATGACTGCAGCGAGGGAGGCGAATCTTAGGATGGCGCGCACCTGAGCATTATGCGGCACGTGTCTGCTTTTGTTGCGCAGGGATTTGTACCGGGTGAAGAGAACCGCAGATCCTTCGGCTGCGCGGCTTTGCCGCTTCGCTCAGGATGACACTCTATCCATACGGCGGTGGTGATGGTGCTGTTCAATTGGATCTGCCCTCGGGTCGTGTAAGCTTTCGTGTCATGGCGATGAATCGACGGGAGATGTTGAAGATGGCTGCGGCCTCTGCGGCTTGCGGTGTGGGTGGTCCTTTGCTGATGGGTGCGCAGCGGGCTGAGGCGCAGGCGGCGAAGACGACGCGAGGGATGGCCGCGCCGAAGATTCGGGACATCAGCGTGATCGAGTGTGAGCCAGCCGGGGTTCGGCTGACGGTCGTGAAGATCACGACGGACCAGGACGGTCTTTATGGATACGGGTGCGCCACCTTCACGCAACGGGCGGACCTGGTTAAGCCGGCGGTGGAGAAGTATCTGAAGCCTCTGCTGATGGGCAAGGCGACGGACCGGATAGAAGATATCTGGTGGACGTGCTACGACAGTTCGTACTGGAAGAACGGGCCGGTGCTGAACAACGCGATCAGCGGGATCGATCAGGCGCTGTGGGATATCAAGGGGCGACAGGCAGGGATGCCGGTGTATCAGTTGCTGGGCGGCAAGGTTCGCGAGGCGGTGGATACTTATGCGCATGCCGATGGAGCGGATTATGCAGATGTGGTGGCGTCGGCGAAGAAGTATATGGACCAAGGGTTCCGAAATGTGCGAGTGCAGATTGGCGTACCCGGCATGGCGGGGTATGGGTCGAGGGCTGGTGGCCAGACGAACTACAAGCCGCTGCACGACAAACCGTTCTTTGAGCCGGCGGTGTACATGCGCCGTGCGCTGAAGATGCTGGAGACGTGCCGCAAGGACCTGGGCGAGGATGTGAATCTGCTGCACGATGTGCACGAGCGGCTGTCGCCGAACCAGGCGGTGGAGTTCTGCAAGCAGGCGGAGCCGTTCGGGATGTTCTTCATCGAGGACCCGCTGTCGCCGGAGGATCTGGATTACTTCAAGCAGATTCGCTCGAACTGCACGACTCCGATTGCGATGGGCGAGCTGTTCAACTCGCCGCATGAGTGGCAGCCGCTGATTGAAGGCAGACTGATTGACTACATCCGCTGCCATCTCTCGCAGATGGGTGGCCTAACTCCAGCGCGAAAGGTGGCGATTCTGGCGGAAAACTTCGGAGTGAAGACGGCGTGGCATGGTCCGGGAGACGTGTCGCCGGTGGGGCACATGGCACAGGTCTCACTGGACATTGTGAGCCCGAACTTCGGGATTCAGGAGTACTCGCCGTTCAACGACCGGACCCGGCAAATCTTCCATGGATGTCCGGAGATGAAGGATGGATACCTGTGGGTGAACGAGGCTCCGGGATGGGGAATTGAGATTGACGAGAAGGAGGCGGCGAAGGCTCCTTTTACGCAGAGCAAAAATGGGCTGAATGGAGGGTGGGGAGAGATCCGGCGGCTGGATGGGACTGTGATTAAGCAGTGAGAGTTGCGGTTCGCTGAGCGTTCAGAACAACCGCAGATCCTTCGACTGCGCCTCTTGCGATGAGACTGCGAGAGGCTTCGCTCAGGATGACACAGGTTGTTGCATAAACTCCTCTTTGTTGGCTGCTATCAATCGGCCTCTCCGAGGTTGCTGGCCTTGTCGTGGGGAAGCGGATTGCTCTGCCTGGGTGGGAGTGGAGGGATTGGGTGGACCACCGAGATCCTGCAAAAAATACAGGGATTCTTCGCTTCGCTCAGAATGACGGTTCGATGAGTCTGCGGATTTGTTCCGGGTGGTGCTTAGTGCGAGGTTTTGGTCCGGCGTTCGCTCAGGGCTGCGTGTAGTGGAAGGTGTACTCGACGGTGATGTGGTTGCCGGCGGGCAGTGGGCCGAAGCCTTCCACGCGCTGCACGGCTCGCAGGGCGGACTGGTCGAGAGATGGTGATCCGCTGCGGGTCTCTATGCGGGGGTTGGATGGTGTTCCAGCGCGATCGATGTCGAAGAGGACGGTGACGCTCTTGCCGACCGAGGAGCGGGGGTCGGCCTCCTGGGTGTACCAGTTCTGCGCGACGGTGCGGTTGACGATATTGACGTAGTACGCGAACCGGCTGCCGAAGGTGCGGTCCTGCACCATGGCAGAGGCCGTGCCGTTCTTCAACTCAACCGTGGATTGTGGAATGCGAACACCCGCGGTCTCGCCTGTTGCCACCTTATTCGGCTGAGGTGGGGTGGGCTGCGGGTGCTTGGGCGGAGCGGGGGTCGGCTTCTCGGCCACTTTGGGTGGTTTGGCCTTCTCTGGTATCGCGAGCTCGTGCGGCTGGGGCGGTGGCTCGGTCTTCTCTGGCGCGATCAGTGGAGCAGGGCTGGGATTGTCGGAGGTCAGGACGCCGGTATCGAGCTCGCGCTGTTTGGGAGGCAAGGGAAGCGACGCGACCATGGTGGCCTGGATTGCGCCTGCGGTGGAAGCGTCCTCGCCCCAACTGTGCCCACGATCGTGAAAGTAGGCGAGCCCGGCGATGGCGGCGGCGACAGCGAGATGGAGGATGACGGAGCCAAAGAAGTTCTTGCGCAGATTGTCTTCTGCGAATTGCTCGTCGGGATTCCAGCTCAGGTCGGCCATGCGTTCAGTTCTGTAAGTTTGGGTGCTATTTGTTTTCGATGGGACGCGTCACGATGCTGATGTTGGTGATTCCTGCCTGCTTGACTGCATCCATGACGGAGGCAAAGGCCCCGAAGGGAACGCGCTCGTCAGCACGCAGATAGATGATGCGTTTGGCAGGATCGGGATTGCCGGTGGTGCGGAGCCTCGTCGTCAGCTCGTTGACGTTAATGGGCTTGTCCTGCAGGAAGACGTTCTGGTCGCGATCGATGGTGACGACCATGCGGTCTTCCGTTACCTGGTTGACGGTGCGGGTCTTCGGGATGGCTACCTCGATGCCGGACTGCAGCACAGGCGCGGTCAGCATGAAGATGAGCAGGAGCACGAGGACGACGTCGACCAGCGGCGTGATATTGATCTCCGCCAGCGAGCTCTGCGTGCGTCCTTTTGCACTGAAGGCCATGGCTAGAACGTCCTCCGACGGGGCAGCTCTTCGACAGGTGCGTAACCTTGCGACGGCGGCTGAGGAGGCTGCGTGGGGGTGACCATCGCGGCGTTCTCAATCGCGTTCAGCAGTTCACGGCCGAAGTCGTCCATGCGTGCGCCCTGTTCGCGGAGGCGCGCGGTGAGCTGGTTGTAGCCGATCACGGCAGGGATGGCGACGACGAGGCCAGCAGCAGTGGTGATAAGGGCCTCAGAGATACCCGGAGCGACCGCGCGCAACGTGGCTGCACCTGCGGTGCCGAGGCCGTGAAATGCATCGATGATGCCCCAGACGGTTCCGAAGAGGCCGATGAAGGGAGCGATTGCGGCGATGGTCGCGAGCCAGGTCATGCGCGATTCCATGATGGTCAGGGCCTCGCTGGAGGCGGTGGCTGCGGCACGTTCGAGAGCGATGGGATTGCGGGGCAGACCGCGACCGCCGTTCTGACGCTGATACTCGTCGTGGATCTCGCTGAAGACGGAGACGAGAGGGCTGGGCCGGAACTGCTCGGCTATGGCAGCGACTTCGCTCAGACGACTGGACTTGCGGAAGGCGCGTACGAACCGCTTGCTCTGCTTATCGGCTCGCCCCAGGCTTGACCACTTGGAGAGCATGATGGTCCAGGAGAAGATGCTGGCCAGCAGCAGAAGCACTAGCACGGTAAACGCGACCGGACCGCTGTTGT
>DASTSJ010000426.1:0-3021 GCA_035760765.1 Edaphobacter sp.
GAAGCCGGATATGAAGGGACCGATTCTCTGCTTCGTCGGACCTCCAGGCGTAGGTAAGACCTCGCTTGGCCGATCGATCGCGAAGGCGCTGGGACGGAAGTTCTCGCGCATCTCGCTGGGCGGCATGCACGACGAGGCCGAGATCCGCGGGCACCGGCGCACCTATATCGGTGCTTTGCCCGGCCAGATCATTCAGCACCTGAAGAGGGTGGAGGTGAACGATCCGGTTTTCATGCTGGATGAGATCGACAAGCTGGGCCGCGACTTCCGGGGAGATCCTGCAAGCGCGCTGCTGGAGACGCTGGATCCGGAGCAGAACAATACGTTCCGCGACAACTATCTAGATCAGCCGTTCGATCTGAGCAAGGTTCTGTTCATCTGCACAGCCAACCAGCTGGACACGATTCCGGGACCGCTGCTGGATCGTATGGAGATCATCGAGCTGACCGGCTACACCGAGGAGGAGAAGGTCAACATTGCGGAGCGTTACCTTGTTCCCCGGCAGTTGAAGGAGAACGGTGTCGATGCTGCGATGATCGAGTTTCCTACGGAGAGCGTGGCTATCGTAGCGCGGCACTATACGCGTGAAGCCGGTGTGCGCCGACTGGAGCAACAGATCGGAACCGTCGTCCGCAAGGTAGCTCGCAAGATCGCCGAGGGCGCGACGGAGAAGGTGACGATCACGCCTCAGGTCATCCATGAGTTCCTTGGAGGCTTCAAGGTCCGCGTGGATACGGAGATTGCGGAGCGTACGAAACGTCCCGGAGTAGCAGTCGGCCTGGCGTGGACTCCGGCAGGCGGAGACGTCCTCTTCATCGAGGCGAACAAGATGAAGGGCAAGGGCGGATTCACGATCACCGGCCAGATTGGCGACGTGATGAAGGAGAGCATGCAGGCTGCCTTAACGTGGGTGCGCTCGAATGCAGGGAAGTTCGGCCTGGAGCAGGACTTTACGAAGGACACGGATATCCATATCCATGTGCCGGCGGGAGCGATCCCGAAGGACGGGCCTTCGGCGGGCGTCACGATGGCGACGGCTCTGGTCAGCCTTTTGACGGATACCCCAGTGCATCCGCTGACCGCCATGACTGGTGAGATCACGCTGAGCGGCAATGTGCTGCCCGTGGGCGGAATCAAGGAGAAGTTCCTTGCGGCCAAGCGGGCGGGAGTGCGGGACGTGATTCTTCCCCTGGAGTGCAAGACCCAGGTTGAGGAGGACCTCACGCCGGATCAGATCGAGAGTGTCAAGATTCATTACGCCACTCGGATCGAAGACGTGCTGGGGGTCGCACTGCCGAAGACGGTGCAGGAGGCTGCGGAGGACGAGGCGGTGCGCGAAGAGGTTCTTCACGCCTCGGCTTAATAGAACGGAGCAACTGATTGGCGGCTCGGAGGAACGAGCCGCCTTTGTTTTTAAATCAAGGGCGAAGGCATGATGACGATCGGTCACTCGACGCTAGGCATTGAGGCATTTCTACGGGCTCTCGAAGAGAATGGAGTCGAGATTCTGGTGGATGTACGCAGGTTTCCGGGATCGCGTCGGTATCCGCAGTTCAGTCAGGCGGCCCTGTTTCAATCGATCGAGGAAGTCGGAATCAAAGGGATCTGGCGTGAAGGGTTGGGTGGCCGAAGGAAGCCGCATCCTGACAGTCGAAATACCGGCTGGAGGAACGAAAGCTTCCGCGGCTATGCCGATTACATGCAGACACCAGAGTTTCGGGCGGAACTTGACTGGTTGACCGGACTGCCGGAGATCGCCAATACAGTTTTGATGTGCGCGGAGGCGGTGCCCTGGAGGTGCCATCGTTCCTTGATCGCCGACGCGGTGCTTGCGCGAGGTCTGGAGGTGGAGGACGTGCTAGTGAAGCCCGGTGGCGAAAGCACGAGAAGGCCTCACAAGCTCACGCCATTCGCCCAGGTGCGAGACGGCAGGGTGTCGTATCCAAAGGAGCCCGTCCTGTTCGGCTGAAGGCATTCATCGCATCGTGCCGCGCCGCGGCCGCTCATTGACGACCGTGACGGTGGATCGAATCCTCTGTCTGGGCCGATTGTGAGAAGCAAACCTCAGGTCATGTTCGATCCTCTTACGCAAGAGGAGATGCCGAATGTCCACAGCGAAGACAACTGCAAAGAAGGGTGCGAAGAAGACGGCCAGGCCGTCCAGGAAGACCGCGACAAAGAAGAGCAGGAGCGTGGCTTCGGCTTCCGTGCCGGCAGCGGGCAGGGATCCCAAAGGGGGACTGACTGCGAAGGGGCGGGAGTTTTACCGGAAGACGGAAGGCTCGAATCTGAAGCCTGGGGTGAAGGGAAAAGCGGATACGCCGGAAAAGATGCGGAGGAAGGGATCGTTTCTGACCCGGCACTTTACTCATCCGCGTGGGCCGATGGTGAAGGACGGAGAACCGACGCGCCTGGCCTTGAGCGCGCATGCGTGGGGGGAGCCGGTGCCTAAGACGATGGCGTCTGCCAGGAAACTGGCGGCCAAGGGCAGAGCGCTGCTGAAGAAGTACCATGAGACCAAGGAAAAGGCTGCTACGGCGAAGAAGAAATCGCGAACGAAGCAGGCTTGACCGGCTATATCGGAGCTTCGGAGTGGTGATCTTTCCGCCAATCGAAGAGTCAAAGATGTGGGTCGCGTATGCTTCAAGGTATGCGAGTTCGAGTCTTATTTTTTGGTGTGTTGAAGGATATCTTCGGCAGCAGCGAAGAGTTTGTAGAGCTGGAACAAGGGGCTCGCGTTGGAGAACTCTCCGCTGCATATGAAGACCGAATGGGTACGCGGAAAGAACTGATGCAATGCATGGCGGTTGCCGTTAATCGGGAGTATGCGAAGGCCGAGCAGGTGCTGCGCGAGGGCGATGAAGTGGCCCTTCTGCCGCCGGTGAGCGGAGGTCTACGGTGACAGTCGAGATTCTGGACGACGTGATTCCGTCAGCCGAGATCGTCGCCGGCTTGAAGGCAGGAGCGGACGGAGCACTTTGTGTCTTCGATGGCATAGTTCGCGATAATACGCGCGGCCGT
>DASTSJ010000427.1:0-3636 GCA_035760765.1 Edaphobacter sp.
TCCACGTCAGAACCGTCTAAGGACATCAGGATGGACTCGATCCCGCTGTATGGAAGCTGGCGTCCGCCAGGGTGACAGCGTCCGGCCAGCACTCGCACGCCGTGAAGGATGCAATACCGCCCGAAGTGTTCGAGCAAACGACTCTTGCCAAGACCTGCGGTCCCAATGACCTCGACGAAGCGGCTTCGACCACGAAGCGCGAGCGCCAGCTCCGATCGGAGAGTGTCTTGCTCCACGCGGCGGCCGAGCAACCTAGTTCTCAATGCCGGGTCCACGGCGCGCAACGGTTCAGGTATTTCGGCGTACTTCTCGATTTCGTTCGTTAACTGGTCTACATCGGCCCGCTGCTCGACAGTTGCGAGTCGCTGAGCATACCGCCTGTGGCGCGCATGCGCTTCCGCTCGATCACCCTGCAGGAGCAGCGCGCGTATCTGCCTGCGGTGCAACTCAAGATCGCCGGGGTTGTCCTCAATTAGGCGGTCGAGGGCACCGTGGAGCCGGACCCACTCCCCGGTCCGCTCGAATTCCGGAACCAATTCGCGCAGCACGATGCCTGTTAGGCGCCGCAGTTCGGTCGAGACCTGCTCCCGCCAGTGATCAAAAGCAGGGGCATCCCGCACGACGAATTCTGGCAGGAATTCACCGGTGCAGAGCTCGAGCGCATCTCGGTATCGGCCTGCTTCAGCGGCGCTCCTGAGCTCGTATGCATCCAAGGTCACAAGCTGTGACCGCAAAGCAAGCTCGCTCTTCGTCGCGAGGAGGATCCCCCGCGGAAGCGATCGCCCTAATCTATAGACGAGCTGACTCAAGGAATGCAGCCGACGGCTGCGGTCACCGGATGGCCAAAGCAGGTCGGCGATACTTTCGCGCGTAACCCTACTCCGAATCCACGCAAGGTAAACGAGTAAGGCGTACTCACGTCCGCCCGTGAGCGGAAGCATCTCCCCCCCGGCGCTGACCGAGACCTCCCCCAAGGTCCTGACGAAGAGTTGGTTGCCAGGATGCATCGCACGCTCCCACCACTACTTAGCTGGATGTGATAGTCCGATGATACCCGCTTTTTATCCTTCACTCCACCCCTCGAGCTACCCCAACAGCGGAGGAACCCATGTCAAGCTCCCCGACACTGCCGTTGCACGCGCCGTCGCTGCTGCTGCCCCCCTACGACAAGGCCGTTGCATTCGGACCTCGTCAGCGGACCGACGACTGGCCTCTTCCTGGTGCTGCCTTGGTTTGGTCGGTGGGCCGGGCGAGCTCCCCTCAAGATTTCGAGGTCGTGCGGCGGCGCCTTCCAGGTCTCCCGCTGTTTCTGGTATTGCCACCACCAGAAGAACTGGAAGAGGTCCGGCCGATTCTAAGCCGCTTATCCGAACTGCGGCCGCGTGCGGTGCTACCAGCCGGCCCGCTGATCACGCCAGACATCATCCGCGCCCTGCTGACGCGTACCAGGCGCCCGATCGCGTCTGAGCTGGTCGAGTACCTCCATCGGCGTAGTCTCCTGCCGAGCCGCATTCGCACTGAGGTCGCGAGCATGTTCGAGTCGGCTAGCCACATCCGTAGCATCACCCAGCTCTGTCGGAGGCTATACACGTCACGGCGAACACTTGGACGGCATTTTGAGGAACAGCAAGTGCCCGCGCCGTCGCACTGGCTTCAAATGGCCCGACTGCTTCACGTCGCAGTTCGCCTTCAGCGCGACAAACTTCCGGTGTTCCGCGCCGCGATTCAGGGCGGCTATCCGGATGGGTTCACGATGAGCAACCAGATGAAGCGGCTTCTCGGCTGGCGACCAACCGAGGTACGCGACGCGGCCGGCTGGGAGTGGCTAGTGGAGTCCTGGATCCGGTGCGAGGTAGCTCGCGGAGGCTTCTCGCGGGAGCGATACGGAGCCGCTCTCCAGCCATACGCCCGCGACGACGCTGGACCTGGATAGCGGTGCCGCGGGCAACACCTACAAGGATTACGCTCCGCGTCCAAGGCAGGAATAGCAATACCGGTCTTCTTCACCAGCGCAGACGGGCCTCGCGCCGCCCGCGAGGCCCGTTAACCTCAAGTGACAACCGCCGACGTTCCCCGACATGTCGGCGCATCTCAAGCCTCTGATGTCGCAGTCAGATCGTTGCCAAAACCAGCTCCTCAGCCTCGGCCTTGAGCAAGCGCGTTGCCCGATGCAGTGTTCCCCGTGCCAGCATGACGTCTACGATGACCGGATCAAACTGGGAACCTGCACAACGCTTGACCTCCTGCTCCGTAAACTCAAGGGTGCGAGCCGGCCTGTACGGGCGATCTGACAGCATCGCATCGACCGAATCACACAGCATGATTATCCTAGACGGCAAGGGGATCGACTCTCCCGCCAGCCCGTCAGGATAGCCCTTCCCGTCGTAGCGCTCGTGGTGGTGGCGAACCGATTTGATAATATCTTCATCGAAGGCACTCAGGCTCCGGAGCAGATCGGCGCCCTTCGTCGCATGCGTCTTGATCACATCGCGCTCGTCCGGCGTCAAGTCATGCGGCTTCATGATTAGCTCGGCGTAAAGCGCGTCGATCTTGCCGATGTCGTGCAGCAGCGCCGCAGTTTCCACCCGTTCGACTTGCTTCCCACTCAACCCCATGTCCTCGGCAATCGCTCTCGCCAGCGTGGACACCCGGAGCGAATGGCCCGATGTGTAAGGGTCCCGTGTCTCGATAGCTTTGATGAGAACGCGCAGGAGATCTTTATTGACTCGCACCAACTCCAGTTTTGACAGATAGGCCTGCCGGAGCAACAACAAAGGAAGCACCGTAAACAGTAGCCCTGGGATGTGATAAGTGCGATATAGGT
The DNA here is from genome assembly GCA_035760765.1 of Edaphobacter sp. Taxonomy (GTDB): domain Bacteria; phylum Acidobacteriota; class Terriglobia; order Terriglobales; family Acidobacteriaceae; genus Edaphobacter. The sequence goes on from DASTSJ010000427.1 coordinate 2,825, forward strand.
ACGCCACGCCCATCGCTATCGGGCTTGCCAAGATATCGTAAACCAGATTTGCCCCCGCCGGCCCAACGATCTGTCGGAGCACCTGCAGAAAGGCGGTACCTTGCCGGATCGCCACTAAGCCGGCCACCAACAGCGCGTTCGTCGTGAAAAACACGATGGCCAGCGCAACAAACGGAAGGAACCTCGTGTCGCCGACCTCCCGCCCGATGGCCGCCGAACCCACATACGCGAGCGCGCCGGCGGTGCAGGCGATCGTCACCTCCGCCGTATTGAAGGCGGTTACCCACCACGCCCGTCGCCGCACGACGCCGGAAAGGGACACGGCGAGGACGGCGGCCCATGAGCCGATCGCGGGCGGAAATAGCGTGATGCAGGCGAGTAGCGGGATGAACAGGATCGAAGAAGCAACCTGCTTCTGCGCGGCAATGTCGAGCGCTAGAACCTCCGAGAGAAGCCCGAGGGCGACGAACGTCAGCACGCCGGCCGCATCCGCACCTCCTATGTGCAGTAGCGGCGCGATCGGCAGTGAAGCCAAGAGTACAAGCATCACCGCGAGGAGCGCGTAGACGTATGCGAAAGCTGCGCGGTTCATAGAAGAAAGAAGCCCCCGCCTGGCTCGTTCAACCGGTAATCGTCAGCGTGCCGAGAAGACCCAGCAAAGCGCTGAGAAGCTCAACGAAAGCTTCGAACACCCAGCTCACCTCCCTTCGGAGTCACATCGAGCGGACTGGCTAAGGTTGCTCGAGGATCTCCGCTACTTCGCTAGCTGGGCTCCGCTAAGCCAGGACGGGGGCTCCTATGTCTGGTTTTTG
>DASTSJ010000428.1:0-3959 GCA_035760765.1 Edaphobacter sp.
AGCTCGTCACCTCCTTTGCCGTGAGCACCGGCGTTCGGGACGCAAACGGAGTGTGGACCCCGGTGGAAGCCAAGAAGATCCTCGACTACACCCGCTCGCAGGGCGGCACTATCGCTGCGGCGGAGATGTTCAACGAGCCGACCTTCGCCTCCATCAGCAACGTCCCTAAGGGCTACAACGCAGAATCCTACGGGCGCGATTACAAGGCCTTCCACGCCTTCATCTCCAAGGCCGCCCCGAAGATGACCATCCTCGGTCCCGGCTCCGTCGGCGAGCTAGGCTTCTCCTCGGCGCCGCCGATCCAGATGACCATACTCAAGACCACCGACATGCTCAACGCCGCGGGCACTGCCGGACTCGATGGCTTCTCGTACCACTTCTACGGCGGTGTATCCCAGCGCTGCCAGCGTCCCGGCCAACGGTCCAAAGACATCGCCGACACCGCTCTCACGGACGAGTGGCTCTCCCGTACCGTTCGCGACGAGCAGTTCTACGCGAAGCTGCGCGACCAGTACCTTCCGGGCAAACCTCTCTGGCTGACCGAAACCGGCGAAGCAGCCTGCGGTGGCGATCCCTGGGCATCGACCTTCATCGACACCTTCCGTTATCTCAATCAGCTCGGCGCGCTCGCCAAGCGCGGCGTCTATGCAATCCAGCACAACACGCTGGCGGCCAGCGACTACGCCCTGCTCGACGAAGACACCTACGATCCCCGCCCCGACTACTGGGCCGCCCTCCTCTGGCACCGCCTGATGGGAACCACCGTGCTCGACGCCGATCCCAAAGCCTCTCCCTCCGGAACTCCCTCAACCCCGGGGCTGTACCTCTACGCCCACTGCCTCCGCAACCATCCCGGAGGCGTAGCTCTGCTCGCCATCAACGCCGACCGTGACGCCTCCCGCCAGATCACCCTCCCGACAGCCTCCGAGCGCTACGTCCTCACCTCGGACAATCTCACCAGCGATCAGATCGCGCTGAACGGCGTAGACCTGAAGCTAGACGGGAAGGGTGGTCTTCCTGCCCTAACCGGAACCCCCACCCCAGCGGGCGAGGCGACGCTCCCGCCGGCGAGCATCGCATTCTTCGCCGTCGAAAAAGCAAACAACCCGGCCTGCCGCCGCTGAAGATGCTCTCCGCCTCTTCCGCGTTGATTCAGTGGCCGTCCTATCTCATCCATGTCATCCTGAGCGCAGTGGCGGAGCCGCCCAGTCGAAGGATCTGCGGATTCCTCTCTCCTTGGCGGCTACTGCGCCTTACAACCCGCGCGCTGCCAGTGCTTTAGAATTTGAAGAGCACCATGCCCCGCCACAAGACCACCGATCCCGGCTACACCAATCCGAACGGCCAGCGCGTCATCGCCCGTACCGGCTTTCCGTCCGAAAGCTTTCCTGGGCAGACCATCTACCATCTGCGCTGCGTCCACTGTGGACACGACTACGGCGCCAACGGCACCGATATTCACCTTCGCCGCTGCCCGCGCCATCAGAACGGCGCCCCCGGCGAACCTCTTCGTGAACCCCCGCCGAATCTTTTTTCCACCTGAGCCGTCTAAAACAGTGTGGTATCCTGTGATTCGCTGGGGAAGTGTGCCCTTGAATGCCTGACCTCTCTGGAAGGTCTTACGGCTGGCCAAAGCGGTCGTCACCGCTATCTGCTCCCTGACACCACGGAAACAACCCAGGGATAGGTCCGCCCGGATACCACAGAACCTTGCCTGAGCGGCATCCCACAAAAAGAATTTATCTGCAGGAGCGCGCACCCCTCGTGGCTGAAGAAATCGACAAGTACGAAGACGATCTGGAAGAAAAGCTCATTGAGACCGGAAAGGAAAAGGGCTATCTCACCTATGGTGAGGTCAATGACCTGCTGCCCGGAGATATCACCTCTCCCGATGACCTCGATGACCTGCTGACCACCATCAATACCCAGGGCATCGACGTCCTCTCCGGCGACAAGTTCGACCGCGACAAGTACGAGCCGGAGATGGGCGAAGAAGGAGAGGATGTAGAGCTCGACCTCTCGCCCGGACAACTGGAAAAGACCAACGACCCCGTCCGCATGTATCTGCGCGAGATGGGAACCGTGCCTCTGCTCACCCGCGAGGGTGAGGTTGAGATCGCCAAGCGCATCGAGCGCGGACAGCTCCGCGTCATGAAGGCCATCTCGCGTTCGCCCATCGTCATCCGCGAGATCACCGGACTCGGCGAAGATCTGCGCCGCGGCGTGCGCAACATCAAGGAAGTCGTCACCTTCGACGAAGAAGAGCTGACGGAAGAGATCCTGCAGGCCCGCGTCAAGCAGACGGTCGGCCGGATCGACACCATCCTGAAGCACCAGAAGAAGATTGCGCAGCTGGAAGAAAAGCTCGCCGCGCCACAGGGCAAGGATGCCAAGGCCAAGGCCAAGGACACCCGCAAGACCCGCTGGCTGATCGGCCGCGAGCACGTCTACATCAGCCGCATCGTTCGCGAGCTGAAGTACACCAACGCCGAGAAGAAGCGCCTGCTCGACAAGGTCAACAAGACCGTCGATTCCATGCGCACGCTCGAGCGCCAGATCAAGACGCTCGACACCAAGCACGAGGCCTCGAAGTCCGAGGAGCTGCGCAAGGAGTACAAGCGCCAGCAGAAGAACTGCCGCGCCGACCTCGAGCAGCTTGAAAAGGACGCCGGCATCTCCATCCTCGATCTCAAGCGCACCCAGCGCGAGATGATCCAGGGCGACATGGACGCCGAGCGCGCCAAGCGCGAGCTCATCGAGGCCAACCTTCGCCTCGTCGTCTCCATCGCCAAGAAGTACACCAACCGCGGCCTGCAGTTCCTCGACCTCATCCAGGAGGGCAACATCGGCCTGATGAAGGCGGTCGACAAGTTCGAGTACCGTCGCGGTTACAAATTCTCGACCTACGCCACCTGGTGGATCCGGCAGGCCATCACCCGCGCCATCGCGGACCAGGCCCGCACCATCCGTATCCCGGTGCACATGATCGAGACCATCAACAAGCTCATCCGCACCTCCAGGCAGCTGGTGCAAGAGCTGGGTCGCGAAGCGTCTTCGGAAGAGATAGCCCGTCGCATGGACATCCCGGTCGCCAAGGTCCGCAAGGTCCTCAAGATCGCCCAGGAGCCCATCTCGCTCGAGACCCCCATCGGAGAAGAGGAAGACTCGCACCTTGGAGACTTCATCGAGGATCGCATGGCCGTCAGCCCGTCTGACGCGGTCATCAGCGTCAACCTCAAGGAGTACACCTCGCAGGTCCTCCGCACCCTGACGCCGCGCGAAGAGCGCGTCATCAAGATGCGCTTCGGCCTCGAAGACGGCTCCGAGCACACCCTCGAAGAGGTAGGCCAGTCCTTCCAGGTCACCCGCGAGCGCATCCGCCAGATCGAAGCCAAGGCCCTGCGCAAACTCCGCCACCCCAGCCGCAGCCGCAAGCTGAAGGCATTCGTCGACGGAGTCAAAGAGATCTAACCCAACATCAACTCAGCAACAGCAAAGGCCGCGAGCAATCGCGGCCTTTTTGCATCTATTCTTCCGAACTTTAGTGCTCAGGTATTTGGCGCTCCACACAGCATGCGGATCGCCCATGCGCGGCTTGTTGAGTCAAGCTAAGCATCTCCCTTTTCGGAAGCAGTTTCCATCGCTGCTGTACTGTCTCTCGCCTCCCAGTTTGTCCGACACTTGCTGGTCGAATACCGCTTACGAAAACGGGGTCATCTACAAGGTAGAGCATTCCTAAGCCGTTACTGTACACATTGGGTAGCCCACCACTTGTCAATATTGCCAAGCCTGAAGTCCCCCACCGTATAAGCTCAATAGGGCGTCCGGAAATATTATTGAGTGATATCGAAGACACGGGCGTAAAGGCCTTTTCGTCGAACGACGCAATCGTGAAACTGTTCGAGTTCGCCTGAGCCGCCGTCTGTCCGAGAATGAAAACGCGATTCAAGGAGGAATCC
>DASTSJ010000429.1:0-4265 GCA_035760765.1 Edaphobacter sp.
CTCGGCGAGAGAGTGCTTGTGGCGGACATCAGAGCCACGGACCCAGAAGATGACGTCCTCAGCGATGTTGGTGGCATGATCGGCCGAGCGCTCGAGATTGCGCGAGACGATGATGGCGTTGAGGGCCTGTGCGCTGACCTCAGGTTGCTGCTGCATAAGCTGAACCATCTCCGCCTGCACGTCGCGGTTCATGTCGTCCACTTCGTCGTCCATGGCGAGCACCTTTTCGGCAAGCTTTGCGTCAGCTTCCAAAAGAGCCTGAAGGGCGGTGCGGATCATGATGCCGACTTTCTCTCCCATGTCAGGTATGTCAATGGGGAGCTCGATGAGGGGACCGGTAAGTGCCTGGACTCGCTGAGCGATGTTGGTGGCCTGATCTCCGATGCGCTCTAGATCGCCGTTGATTTTAATGACGGCGAGGATAAAGCGCAGGTCGATGGCCATCGGCTGCTCTTTGGCGAGAAGATCGTAGGCGAGCTCGTCGACGTCACGCTCGGCGGCATTAATCGCAGCTTCGATCTCCTTGACGTGCTCGCAGAGGCTAAGGTTCCGCGTCAAGTAGGATTCGAGCGCAAGCGAGAGTGCCTGCTGGGAGAGGGCAGCCATGGCGAGGAGCTTGTCCTTGAGTGCAGCAAGCTGCTGATGGAAATTAATGCGCGGCATAGGAGCAAACACCTCTGACGAGAACGTCTCTCTATTTTGCGGCAGAGATTGTTCTGCAGGTATGAATTTGTGATGCTGCGGTGGCGAACTGGGTACACCCGGTTCCGAAACTGGAAGCTCAGTAGAGAAGGTACTGCGCCCTGCGCTGACGGAAGGCATCGAGATCGTGCTCCCAGGCCTTGGCGATGGTGCGGGGATCTTCGTGGTTCTGAATGGAGAGCACGGTGTTGACGCTGACAAGAAGCGTGTTCAGGCGTGCGGTGTTGAACTGCTGCGGGTAGGCGCGGTAGATCGCGGAGATCAGTTCGATGCCAAGCTCGGGAGAATCCAGCAGGTCGCGGTTGGTGAGGCTGATGTGGACTGCAGGGATGGTCTGGCCGTGGTAGAGGTAGTGGAACGCGTCGTCCGCGATGGTGACGGTGCTGGCACTGAAGCTAACGCCGGGGATGTTGCGCGCATTGAGTGCGGCTGCAAGCGCTGGCGCGTCGAAGAACGGAGCCGCGATATTTTCAAAGGGCATAGCAGTGCCCCGCCCGACCGAGACGTTGGTGAACTGCAGAAGTTCCACGCCCGGATAGAGTACGGCGGCTTCCACGCTGCGAAGATTGGGCGAGGGAGCGATCCAGGGCAGGCCCGTCTGGTCGTAGTACATGCTGCGCTTCCAGTTCTGGAGCGGGACCACGGTCACGAGCGCGTTCAGGGGAACCTGGACATTGGGTGATGTTCCACCGGGAACGCGGCGTTCTCCATTGATATATCGGGTCAATTCTCCAAGCGTCATGCCATGGCGGATGGGCAGCGGCATGTAGTTGGTATAGGTGCTCTTGCCCTCATCGGATACGGGCCCTTGCACCTTTTCGCCACCGATCAGGTCGGGACGATCGAGGACGATGACCTCAAGTGGATGGCCAGCTTTTTTCTCAGCCGCCGCAGCCTCGACGAAGTATCCGGTCTGCGCTTCGTAGGTGTAGAACCGGACGCCCGCATCCTGGAGATCGACGACGACAGCATCAAGGTCCTTGAGCTGGTCGTGAGTGGGATGGCGCGACTCCGGAGTCTTGCCATACAAGGAAGTCACGTGGATGTGAGTCGTTGGATCGACCTCGCCGGAGATTCCGGACTCATCCTTGACTCCGAAGAGGCCGTGCTCGGGGGAGAAGAGGGCCGTCACCTTGAGGCCGGGAACATACTTCGGTGCCTCAGTTGCCAGCAGGTCCACGGTTCGGTGACCGTGTGCGTCCAGTCCCGTCTGGTTGGTCAGAATACCGATGCGGAGATGATTGTTGTGGCGATGCGCGGCTTCGGCGAGCGCGGCATAGTGTGTTGCTTCAAGAACATCGATTCCCGTGAGCACCCTCGGCGCCGGCTGGCTGCCATAAAGGTGAAGTGCCTCAGCCGCTGCCGTTGCGACTTCTCCGCGAAGCGCAGAGATGGACCCATGACCGCGGGGGTGAACGGCATTTGCGAGCAGAACCACGTAGGTATCCGAGCCGGGATCCATCCACAGGGTCGTTCCGGTAAAGCCGGTATGCCCGAACGAGCCGATGGGGAAGATCGAACCGCGCGGACGCGAGAAGGCTGTGTTGATGTCCCACCCGAAGCCGCGCGTGGCAATGCCTTTGGTGACCTTGCCGTCGGGAGTAAAGATGGTGGCTCCGTCCTGGGCGGTGGAAGGCTGCTGCGGGGTGGTCATCAGCTTGAGCGTCGACTGCTTCACCGGAAAAGGTCCCTTGTTGTAGAGGAGCTTTTCGAGCAGGGCACTGGCGTAGAGCGAGACGTCGTGTGCGGTGGAGAAGACTCCGGCATGGCCGGCGACTCCACCCATGCGCCGGGTGGTGGGGTCGTGGACGGTGCCACGAAGGAGATGGTCGAAGTCCGGGTTGGTGGACGGGTCGTCCTTCAGCTCGTCATCGTGGGCTGTCGGTGCGGTGCGGTCGATGATCGCGGTATTCCAGTCGTCCGCGGGGCAGTCGTTGGCCTTGGCAGCCTGCACCGGACTGCCGGATTTAGGAAGCTCGATGGCCGAGCCGTAGACTACGTGCGGTCCACATACCTTGGCGAAGGGATGGTAGTAGGTATCCGTCATCTTCAGGGGTTTGAAGACGTGCTGTTCGACGTAGACATCCTCCGGCTCGCCGGTCAGCTTTTCGACGAGGGCGCCGAGCGTGATGAAGTTGATGTCCGAATAGACAAACTTCGTTCCGGGAGGATTGTCGAGTCCCGATTCCATGGCCCGCTTGATTCCTTCCGCTTTGTCGGGTGCGGAAAGTCCCCACGCGTCTTTAGTCGAGACATCGGGCGGAAGGCCGGAGTAGTGGGTCAGCAGTTCACGAATGGTGACGTTCTGCTTGCCGTTTGCCGCGAAGGCAGGGAGGTATTTCGCGACAGGGTCGTCGAACTGATACTTGCCTTCATCGTAGAGATGCATCATTGCGGTTGCCGTAGCGAGGCACTTCGTGAGCGACGCCATGTCGAAGATGGTGTCCTCGGTCATGGGCTCCGCGGCGGTCGACCCGTTGGGGCTCAGCTCACCGGCGATCTTGCGGTTTCCGTACGCATGCTCAAAGAGGACTTTGCCATCGTGTCCGACCACGACGACTCCGCCGGGCAGCTTCTGCTGGGCGATGGCGTTGTTCATCAGGATCGAGATGGGACTGAAGTCGGGAGCGCTTGCCTCACCACCGGCGTGCGTACCTGCTGCGTGCTTTGACGGGCTGGATGCCGCGGATGCGTTTAGGGGGCATAAGGCCAAAGCAGCAAGTGCGACGGCAACGGTTGCGGCCGCCTTGTTTACGTGGTTTGGCTTACGAATCATTCTGCTGGCGAGGTATCCGGTCACGAAGGTAATGATGGCTCCTATAAAGACGTACCAGGTCCATGCGACCCGAGGAAGGGTTGTGGCTCCGAAGAGCGGCAGGCTGGTGAAGTGGACGGGCGCGGGCTGCAGCCACAGTGCCATGTTGGTGGCGAACCCGAAGATCATGCCGATGATGGCTCCGCCCTCGTTGGCCTTGCGGGTCAGCGTACCCAACAGAAAGACTCCGAGAAGGGCGCCATAGGCGACGGAGGCGATCGAGAGTCCGATCTCCACGACGTGGCCTTTGCCGCCAGCGTGCACGCTGTACACAGCGATGGCAAAGAGAACGAACGCCCAGACGACGGTCGAGGAGCGGGAGATCATCATGCGTTCGCGGCTGTCAGCGTCGGGTCTCCAGCGCATGTAGAAGTCGACGACTGTGGTGGAAGAGAGCGAGTTAAGCGCCGCAGAGAGATTGGACATGGCGGCTGCAAGAATGGCGGCGATGAGCAGGCCTGCGACGCCGATGGGCATCTCGTGCACGATGAAGGAAGGGAAGAGACGGTCTGGAGCGAGATTGGCGACGGGCGAGCCTCCGTAGAAGACCCACATGCCTGCTCCGATCAGCAGAAAAAGTGTGAACTGTACGAAGATCACAACGCCGGACGAGAGTAGAGCGATCCGGGACTCCCGCAGGTTGCGGGCGGCGAGAAGTCGCTGGACCATCAACTGGTCGGTGCCGTGCGATGCAGTGGTGAGGAAGGCGCCCCCTACAGCTCCAGCCCAGAAGGTGTAGGTCTGGGTC
>DASTSJ010000430.1:0-4080 GCA_035760765.1 Edaphobacter sp.
GCTACGGCACTCTGCCGGAGACGGTCGAAAATTTGCTCACAGCGGGCGAGATTCGATTGCACGCCCAGCAGCTTGGCATCGCCCAGATCGACCGCAAGCGGACGCAGATCGAACAGAACAAGGTGAAAACTTTTGTCGAGATGCTGCACGTCAAGTTTGCCGAAGGCGACGGTCAACTTGGTAAGACCATCGATCCAGCTACGCTGATGAAGCTGGTCAGCCGCAACACGAAGCGCGGAGCACAGTTCACCCCGCAAGGTGTTCTGCGCTGGCCACTTTCGAGCGCGAACTCCCAGGACGTACTACTTGAGACCATCGCTCTGCTCGACTCGCTCGACGCTGTACCCGCTTCGATTTAGGGCGGTGGGCTCACATCTGTCTGCATTCGTTTGTGGAAATTTATGTGACGAATGGCGCAGAAAAACGCTTTTTCTGCGACTTTTCCTGTAACGCGAACGGTATGATCGCCCTCAAATCAGTAGAGGTCCGTAGAGGGTCGCGCATGCATGAACCTATCCGCGTGGGCGGAATGAATATCACGTTCCTGATGACCCGCCATGAAACCGGCGATGCTTTGGACCTGCTGGAGCTCACCATTCCGCCGGGAGACAGCGTCGTCGTTCCGCACACCCACCTGAACTATGACGAATGGGTGATGGGCCGTAACGGCACCACCACCTGGACCCTCAACGGAGAGATCCAACTTCTGCGGCCAGGCGACAGCATCTTCATCCCTCGCGGAACGCCGCACTTCTTCGCCAACCTGCATGAAGAGATGAGCCGTTTCGTATGCCTGCAGACCCCGGGGGTAATGGGACCGGAGTACTACCGGGAGATCGCAAGGCACTACGAGTACGAGCACGTTGACCCAGCAGGCATCCGTGACGTGATGTGTCGCTATGGCGTCGATCCGCTTGGGCGTTGCCCGGATGCGAACGGGATCGAGGTAGCGTAGCTGCTGCTCCTTCGGGCTCGAACCACGACATCTATCTACCCCTTGCAGCAAAGCACGTTCACGCCGGATCAATTCCCTCGTACGACGTCCGAATCCGATTGGCCCGCGCTCGCCAATGGGAAGCAGAGGTAGGCTTCCTTTGATCTCGGAAAGACCTCTTCTGTCTTACACTGCTTGCAGAACCAAGATTATGGCCATTCGTCCTCTTCTCACCTGTCTTCTGGGATTCGTCATGCTCACACCTGCTGTTTCCGCCCAGCGCCTCTCTGCAGACGGCGCCATGCAAACGTTCAACTTCGTCAGCGACCAGTACTTCTCCGATGTGCTGTTTCACTTCGCGCCAACCTACGGCACGCAGGCGGGTCTGCACCAGTACGACACGCAGCTTGAGGACTATTCGGCTGCCGGGGTGCAGAAGCAGGTCGCCGCTCTGCATACGTACGAGAAGAAGATCGAGGAGATTCCTGCGGACGGGCTCGATGCTTCTGTAGCCGCAGACCGCGAGATTCTGCTCAACAGCATTCGCTCGCAACTGCTCTCGCTTGAGGTGATCCGAAACTGGGAGAAGAACCCTGATCAATACTCGAGCGGGGTCACCAACTCTATCTTCGTTCTGATGGAGCGGCCCTTCGCTCCTACCAACACTCGCCTGCGGTCGGTCGTCGAGCGCGAAAAGCAGATCCCTCAGGTATTTGTAGAAGCGCGCAAGAACCTGAAGAATCCGCCGCATATCTTCACCGAGATCGCCCTCGAACAGATCGACGGCCTGGTCAGCTTCTTCGAGAAGGATGTCCCTGCAGCCTTCGTGGATGCGGACGATGCTGAAGCAAAAGCGGAGTTCGTGCGAACCAACGCTGCTGTCATCCAGTCGCTCAAGGACTACGGCGCGTGGATGAAGTCCGATCTGCTGCCGCGTTCGAACGGTGACTATCGGCTGGGCGCCGACACCTTTGCGAAGAAGCTCGCGTATGACGAGATGGTCGACATCCCGCTCGATCGACTGCTGCAGATTGCGATGAACGACCTTCATCGCAATCAGGCGGAGTTTGCGCGGGTCGCGAAAGAGGTCGATCCCACAAAGACTCCCGAGCAGGTCCTGGCGGAGCTGGCGACGATTCATCCCGCTCCCGACAAGCTGCTGTCCTCCTTCCAGGGGACGTTCGATTCGCTCATTGCCTTTATTCGCGCCCATAAGATCATCACCATTCCGAGCGACGTGCAGCCTACGCTCGAAGAGACGCCGCCTTTCATGCGCGCTACAACGTTCGCCTCGATGGATCCGCCCGGCCCGTTTGAGACGCGCTCGACAAAGGCGTATTTCAACGTGACACTGCCGGAAAAAGACTGGACCTCAGCTCATGTCGCGGAGCACATGGCGAGCTTTAATGTAGGGACCATCATCTCGACCAGCGTGCACGAGGCGTATCCCGGGCACTACGTTCAGTTCCTCTGGCAGAACCAATTTCCGTCGAAGACTCGCAAGCTGATCGGCGCGAACTCCAATGTCGAAGGCTGGGCCCATTACACCGAAGAGATGATGCTCGAAGAAGGCTACGCGGCTCCCCCGCCGAACGCCACGCCGGAGCAGGTGCGCGAGTCAAAACTCATCCACCTCGGCCAGCTTCAGGATGCGTTGCTACGCGATGCACGCTTCGTCAACGCCATCAAGCTGCATACCGGACTGGGCGAGCCTGACGGCAGGTGGACCATCGACCAAGCCGTGGACTTCTTCGTCAAGGAAGGCTATCAGTCGCGCTCTGTCGGTCTTGTCGAAACCAAGCGCGGAACTGTCGATGCAACCTACCTGTATTACACGCTTGGCAAACTTGAGATCATGAAGCTGAGAGACGATCTCAAGAAGAAGCAGGGCGCGGCCTTCAACCTCGAAACATTTCACGACAACTTCATGCGACAGGGCCTTGCACCTATCAAGGTGATTCGTAAAGCGATGCTGCACGATGATTCTCCGGTGCTCTAAGAGAACGGTTTCGAGGCGAACCCTGATGGCCTCGAACCCTCGTTCCTTGCTAGCATTTTTCAAGAACCAAAACTTGCATCCAAAGGAAATATGACTCAAAAGATTCGGAAAGCAGTGTTTCCCGCAGCAGGTCTCGGAACCAGATTCCTTCCAGCAACGAAGGCCACTCCCAAGGAGATGCTCGTGCTGGTCGATAAGCCCCTGATCCAGTACGGAGTCGAAGAGGCAGTCGCGGCGGGATGCACAGAGATCATCATCGTTACCGGCCGTGGCAAGACCACGATGGAAGATCACTTCGACAAGTCTTTTGAGCTTGAGGCTACGCTCGCTGCGAAGAACAAGACCGCTCTGCTTGAGATCGCGCGCTCCGTCTCAAAGCTCGCAAAGATCACCTACACCCGCCAGGCCGAACCTCTCGGCCTCGGTCACGCCGTTCTGCAGGCCAAGGAGATCGTCGGCAACGAGCCGTTCGCCGTCATCCTGCCCGACGATATCGTCGACGCCAAAGTCCCGTGCATGAAGCAGATGGTCCAGGCATTCGAGGAGACCGGTTCCAGCATCCTCGGCTCTGAGGTTGTCGAAGGTGCCGCCATCTCCGCCTACGGGTGCCTCGCAGTTACACCCGACCCGAAGAACCCGCGTCTGCTACAGGTCACGGATATGGTCGAGAAGCCCAAGCCTGAAGAGGCACCGTCCCAGAACGCCATCATCGGCCGCTACATCCTCACGCCACGCATCTTCGAGATGCTCGAGACCATCACCCCCGGTGCAGGCGGCGAACTGCAGCTTACCGACGGCATCAAGGCGCTGCTGCAGCACGAGAAGGTCTACGGCTTCACCTACGAAGGCAAGCGTCACGACGCCGGCGATAAGCTTGGCTTCCTCAAGGCCACCGTCGAGTTCGGACTCAAGCACGACAAGCTGGGAGCCGACTTCAAGACGTGGCTGAAGCAGTTCCCGCTGTAAACGTTGGTACTGCCTATCGGATTCCTGATGCAGAAATCCGGTAGGCAGACGAGACCCAAGCATCGTGTATGGGTCATCGCAACGCGCACGAGAACAGACGTTCGATTGATAGATGAAGCGCAACACATAAGGAGCGCAGATGAAAGCCTTCAACGAACAAAGCGCCATTGAATTCCTAAAA
>DASTSJ010000431.1:0-2812 GCA_035760765.1 Edaphobacter sp.
ACGGCTAGCGCGGCGGTGCGGCTTGGGAATAAGCTTTTCTCTATGATGGAGCGCCGGCGCATCGTCGATCTTTGGAAGCAGGGTGAGGCCCGTGTGCTGACGACACTGATTCGTGTCGAAGGCTCAAGCTATCGTAGGCCCGGAGCACGACTGCTGGTGGCCGACTCTGGCGAGTACGCCGGTACGATCAGCGGCGGGTGCCTCGAGTCTGAGGTCGTTCGCAAAGCGATCTGGAAAGTCCGCAACGGAGCGGTGGTAGAGCGCTACTCCACGCTCTTCGACGATACCGACGAGATCCCGTTCGGCCTGGGATGCGGCGGTGTCGTGGACCTGCTTCTTGAGCCTGTCGCTACTCCGGAGTGCGGGGCTCTGCTCGACGTGATGGAACGATCTCTGGCTGGAGAGCGCGCTACGGTGGTGACGTGGCTTCCTGGGGAAGGCAAAGCGTTGCGGCGCGTGGTGCTTGGCCTGGATGGAAACGTGATCTTTGCCAGCGAGGGTCTGCCGGAGAAGAAGCTGAACTGCGCCCGTGATCTGCGGCCTGGACAGTCGTATGACGGAAGATTCGTCGAGGAGCTGCGCGGGCCGCAACGGCTGTTTGTTCTGGGAGCGGGCGACGATGCGGCACCGCTGGTGAGAATGGCGGCTCTGATGGGCTGGCACGTTACCGTGGCAGACGGAAGATCTCAGCTGGTGCGGGCTGATCGGTTTCCCGAGGCTTCGTCCGTTGCGGTGCTCAACGCGGACAGCATCGACCCACTGCAAATCTGCAGCGATGATGCAGTCGTGGTGATGACGCACAGCTACGAGCAGGACAGGGCTTTGCTGGCAGCTTTGATCCCACTCAGTCCGCGATATCTTGGATTGCTGGGTGCGCGACACAGAAGCTCGCTTCTTGTAAGCGAGGTCGCAGAAAGAACCGGGCTTTCGGTCGAGACGTGCTGTGACCGAATCTCCGCTCCGGTGGGGCTTGATCTTGGGGGAGAAGGGCCGGAGGCGATCGCGCTGGCTGTTATTGCAGAGGCGCAGGCGAGATGCATGGGCAAGCTGGGTGCTCCCCGCCGACTTACTCCTGAGAACGTAGCGCGCTATCTGCGTGAAGGTGGTGGAGAGCGATACCTGAAGCGTGCATGCTCTCTGGATGTCGTTCCATGAAGTACGGCGGAATGGTGCTGGCCGCTGGAGCTTCCCGACGCATGGGCACGCCGAAGCAGTTGCTCCGCATCTCCGGCGAGATGCTTCTGGAACGGGCGCTGCGCATCTGTCGCGACGCTGGATGCAACCCAATTGTTGTTGTGCTTGGAGCGTCCGCCGATCAGGTCAAGAGTTCGTGTCCGCTTGAGGATGCCATCGTGGTGGTGAATAAAGAGTGGCAGGAGGGCATGTCCTCATCGATCGCGATGGGTATCTCTGCTCTGGACGATGGGGTGGATGGATGTGTGATTACAACCTGCGATATGCCTGCAGTCTCAGCGCACCATCTGCGCAAACTTGCGAAGGCGGGTCAGGTGACGGCCTCGGCTTATGCGGGGAGGAGCGGCGTTCCTGCGTTCTTTCCTCGGTCGATCTTTCCGCGTCTGACCATGCTCCGCGGAGATATGGGCGCACGTTCCCTGCTCCTGCAGGCTCCGTCCATTCCGCTCGAGGGCGGAGAACTGGATATCGACACCCCGCAGGATCTCGAGCGAGCGATCGAGTTATTTAGCTGACGGCAGGAAGGGATTTATCTCTGCGCGGATGTTCGCCCCCGCTTGAGCGTTAGGGTTGGGGGTTTGCGTTTGCGTGGCAGCTTGTGTGCCTTCTTTGCGGGGTGGGCGGGCTTTGCGCTCTTCTTTCCTGATGCCGATTTCTTCTTTGTTGGCGTACCTCCGCCTGGAGCGACGGTGGTTATCAGTTTGGGAGCAACGGGAGATCCGAGGCCGGTGCAGGCATCCCAGCCTGAGTTGGCCTGGAAGGCTCCATTGTTGCCCTGCGTGATATCGCGAAGGGCAGCTTTGCCTTTCGCGGTGTAGATCACCGGGTTGATGAAGCCAGCAGACTTGCCATTTTGCTGATTGGCAAGCGCAAGGAGCCCGGCCCACAGCGGAGCGACTGCGCTGGTGCCGCCAATGACCATTGTCTGTCCGTCGACGCGGATGGTGTAGCCAGTCTGCGGGTCGGCATTTCCGGCGACGTCAGGAACTCCGCGGCCTCCGTTTGCGCCTGTAGGCTTCGGCACGTTGCTGTTGTTCTGCCAGGAGGGAAGCGCGAAGAAGTTGCTGACACCTCCTCCAGTCGCTCCACCGTTCGCGTCGTTCCATACAGTCTCTGAGGTGATGGCTCCGTTTGCGGCGGTGAGCCTGGTTCCGCCGCAGGCAAGCACGTGAGGACTGGAGGCAGGGAAGTCGACGTGTTTGCCGTTATCGCTGACGCCGTCGGAAGATCCGTTATCGCCCGATGCTACGGTGATGGTAATTCCGAGTGCGGCCGCTGACTGACAAGCTGCGTCGAGCGCGTTCATGGCCTGGGTGGTCCAGTTGAGCTCGGCTGCTCCCCAGGAGATGGAGATGATGCTGGGATTGTGCTTCGCGTCATGGATTGCTGAGGCGATGGCATCTACAAACCCCTGATCTGTATTCGGCGCAAAGTAAACGATGATACGGCTGCCGGGAGCGACGGCGGCGGCTACCTCGATATCGAGCATGACTTCACCGTCGGCGCCGTTCGCATTGCCGGGGGAGTTTTTTCCGCCGGAGACGGAGACGGCAACGACCTTCGGGGCTTTCTGGCCCAGCGACTTGAAGTAGGCGGCGATGTCGGCCTGGCGAAAGCC
>DASTSJ010000432.1:0-8174 GCA_035760765.1 Edaphobacter sp.
CGTGGTGGGGAACCAGGGGCTGGGTGTCATCCAGTCCTTCCCTAGCAACAAGGTGCTGTACCGCTCGGATACCAAGGCGCCGCTGGCGGTGGTCTCCAAGCGCTTCCAGGTCGTCCAGCCGGGCGAGATTCTGGAGTTCTACCGTGACCTGACCGAGGTAGGCGGGTTCGAGCTGGAAACCGCCGGCGTGCTGCGCGAGGGCCGCAAGTTCTGGGCATTGGCTCGCACTGGCCAGAGCGTCACGCTGCGCGGCAAGGACAAGGTCGAGGGCTACCTGCTGCTTGCTACGGCCTGCGATGGCACGCTGGCCACCACGGCGCAGTTCACCAGCGTGCGGGTGGTATGCAACAACACGTTGCAGATCGCGCTGGGTCACGGGCAAGGCGCCATCAAGGTGCCGCACCGCAGTCAGTTCGATCCGGAGGCGGTCAAGCGCCAGCTCGGCATTACGGTGTCATCCTGGGACGGGTTCGTCGCACGCATGAAGGCCTTGGTCGACAAGCCGGTGGATCCGGACTCGGCCGAGGGCCTGCTCCGTCGGGTCTTGACCTATCCGGGGCAGGACAGCCGGACTGCCGTGGTGAACGAACAGGCCGTGGCCACCGTGCGGGCGCTGTATGAAGGCGGTGGCCGGGGCGCCCAGATGGCCTCCAGTCGAGCGACAGCCTGGGGCCTGCTCAACAGCGTCACCGAGTTCGTCGACCACCACCGGCGAGCTCGCACCGAGGACCACCGCCGGGATGCGGCATGGTTTGGCCAGGGTGCGCAGATCAAGCAGCGGGCTTGGGACGAACTGGTCAAGGGGGTAGCCTGATGCGTGCCATGGCGGCAAGGAAACCCCTCGTGCACGTGACCTCCCACGAGGCCATCTCCCGTGACCAGGAGGATGCCGTCATCGCTCAGGCCCTGGGCATCCTGTCGGCAAGGGCGCTGACCCCGGGGCAGTTCATGAAGGATCCGCCAACCGCCGGACAGTTCTTTCGCCTGCGACTGGGCGAGGAGAGCCGGGAGCACTTCGAGGTGGCCTTTCTCGACAACCGCCACCGCCTCATCGCCGTGGAACGCCTGTTCTCCGGTTCCGTGGACGGGGCCGAGGTGCATCCACGCGTGGTGGTCCAGCGTGCGCTGTCCTTGAACGCCGTGGCGGTCATGCTGGCGCATAACCATCCGAGCGGAAATCCCGAGCCGTCCCCGGCGGATCGGATGCTGA
Organism: Edaphobacter sp.; assembly: GCA_035760765.1. Lineage (GTDB taxonomy): Bacteria > Acidobacteriota > Terriglobia > Terriglobales > Acidobacteriaceae > Edaphobacter. Next base: position 1,211 of record DASTSJ010000432.1, read on the forward strand.
CCTCACGCTTGAGGGAGGCTCTGTGCCTGGTGGATATCCGCGTGCTCGATCACTTCGTGGTGACCGCTACGGACGTGGTCTCGCTGGCCACGCGCGGCCTGATGTAACCCGCACTGCACGTCGTCCCGCTCCTTCAGAGGAAGCGGCATACCGCCCGGCCCCATGGCCGGGCGTTTCTTTTTCAGGAGAGGAACCATGAAGAGACAGACAGCGTTGCGGCTAGTCGACACGCGCACGCTCGACCGGCAGCAGTGGTTGGAGGTGCGCCGAGGTGGCATCGGGAGCTCGGATGCGGCGGCCGCCGTCGGCCTGAATCCCTACAAGAGCCCGCTAGCCCTGTGGATGGACAAGACCGGGCGCGCGGTTGAACAGGAGGACGCAGCCGAGGACATGGACGATCCGCGCTACTGGGGCACCTTGCTGGAGCCCTACGTCGCAGCAGCTTACCAGCGCAAGACCGGTCGCAAGGTGCGCAAGGTCAATGCAGTCCTGCAGCACCCCACGTTTCCTTTCTTGCTCGCCAACCTCGATCGGGAGATCGTCGGAGACCCCGACGTCCAGATTCTCGAGTGCAAGACCGCCGGCGAGTTTGGCGCACGACTCTGGAAGGACGGCGTGCCGGACTATGTGCAGCTTCAGGTCCAGCACCAGTTAGCGGTAACGGGCAAGCAAGCTGCTGATGTAGCCGTGCTGTTGTGTGGCCAGCAGCTGGAAGTGCACCGCATCGAGCGCGACGACGAGCTGATCGGCCGACTGATTCTGCTGGAGACGCGCTTCTGGGAGCACGTGGAAACGGACACGCCGCCACCGGCCGATGGCAGTGAATCCTCCGCGAAGGCCTTGCGTCAGCTCTATCGTGACCAGGGCACGGTGCTCGACTTTACGGGCAACAGGGACCTCGATGGCGCCTTCAGTGCTCTGGTGTCGCTGAGGGAAGAACTGGATGCCAAGGAGCAGGAAGCCGAACGGCTCAAACAGGTCATCCAGCAAGCCATGGGGGAAGCCAGTAAAGCCTGCTTCAGCCGCGGCGAGGTCACCTACAAAGGCGCGAAGGAGAGCGCATCGTGGGACGTCAAGCGCCTAGCATCGGACCACCCTGATCTCGCGGCCCAATACGTCATCACCCGGCCAGGCGCACGGCGGTTTGTCGTGACTGCGAACAGTGCAGCGTGACCGAGCCGAACAGGGCAAGCAGAGCCTCGTGCCACGAGGTCTCCCGAAGACAGGGGCGCACATGCGCTCCTGCTTCCTTCAGGGGGATTTGGTGCCCTTGCGATCGCGCTTTTCGGCCATCTGCTTGGCCAGTGCCAGCAGCTTGGCGCGGTCTCCGCTAGGAAGCTTGGCGAAGGTGAGGAGCAACTCGGCCTGATCGTCCTTCTCAGCGAAGAGATAGGCGAGCGGCACACCGAGCGCCTCGGCGAGTGCGGCCGCCGTGTCCATGTCCGCGCGATTGACGCCCTGCTCGTACCGGTTGATGCGGACGCTTCCGTTGCTCTTGCTCTCCGACACCAGGCCTCCAAGCGCACGCTGTGACAGGCCGCGCAGTTCGCGTGCGGCCTTCAGGCGTGTCGCAAAGATGGATGCAATGGGCTTGGACAAGAGGCGGCAGGGCTCGGTCTAACAGCCCTCAGCATTGCGCAAGCCTGTACCGTGCGACAGACTATACTGCAGCAGTATATATCACACGACGAACAGGCCCCTCGCGGCCTGAAGCAGCCAGGGGGCACGCCTTGCGTCGCACGCACGAACGGCATGTCGCCGTGGCAGCTGATTGTCTGCCGCTGACACTTTCATCCCTTTCCGAGGGCCATGGCCACGCCATGGCTCCTTCTCTCGTGCGTCCGACAGCGGGCGCTTCTCAGTGTCACCCATACCCCACGCCAAAGGAGTGCAGATGGACGCATCAAATACCGAGTCGGTGAGCTGGTTCTATGAAACAGATGGGCAACGCAAGGGACCGATTACCGAAGAAGGCATGTTCGCCTTGATCAAGCAGGGCACCGTCACCTACGGCACGCTCGTATGGAAAGCAGGCTTCCCTGAGTGGCTGAAGGCTGAAGACAGTGAACTTCGAAGTCACCTGGAGCGCGTCGCGCCACCGCCGATCACGGGCAAGCACATCGGCAATGGCGTCGTGTGGACACTCGCGTTCGCGCCCCTTATCGGCTACATCCTCGAAAGCGCCTTCGCCTACGCGATCAACAACAGCGACAGCGCGGCGGATGCCGCCATGAGCGATTCGAAGTACTGGTTCATCACGCTCGCCCTGAATGTCGGTCTCTCCTATTTCGATGAGGGACGACTCAATCGCGCCGGCTACGACACAGGCAAATTCAAGGCCATGGCCTGGCTCGTGCCGGTGTACCTGTACAAGCGCGCCAAGGCGCTAAATCAGAGCCTCGGCTACTTCATCGTCTGGATGGTCTGCTTCGTCCTCACGATGATCGCCTGACGGTCTCCTCGCGATGCGCGGCCCGCGCATCCGCTTCTCTTCGTTCCCGATGCCGGACCAAACACCACCCCATGACGCCTGCGCGCACGGGTCTAAACCACTGTGACATGGAGCATGACAATGGCTGAATTTTTCACCGGACTGAGCACGATCCTGACGATCGTTGGCTGGTTCTTTTTCGGGTTCGGCATCGCCAACCGGATCCGCTTGCGCAAGAAGAAGATCACCCCCACCAAGCGCCAGCTATGGCAATGGTGGTTCCTGATGGTGGGGGCTTGGGTACTGGGCGGGATCTGCCTGCTGATTGGCAACCACATGGCCACCAGCCAAGCCCAAGCCGCGAACCCGGCCGTTGCCGAGCAGAGTTTGGCGGACTTCGAAGCCGCCCTAAGCAACCCCTCCACCACCGATACGGACCAGTGCGTCGACCAATGGGTCGATGCCTATCGCAAGGACGCCGGCGAGGATGCCGTGGTCACACAAGACCAGCTCGACGAATGGACGGGTTGGTGCAAGGAAGGCAAGCAAGCTCCGGCCTTCTGAAGCCCGGCAGCCGCCAGGCTGCCACGCGAGTCCATCCAACCAAGAGCCCGGCATGCCGGGCTCTTGGCGTTTCAGCTTCCGGAAAAACCGACAGAAACGAGGTGCAGATCGGACCGCCTATGCCGAGCCTCCCCAGAAAGCGGGGATGGAACGACCGTGTGCGTCCGCGCGTTGCTCCTCTCTCATTTCCCGAAACCCACGAGGAGAACAACCATGCTCAAGGGCCTGGCCATTACCCCACCCGCCATCGGGCGCATATCCATCGGCCGCGTGATCGAACGCAACGGCAAGCGGCTGCCCGAGAAGGACGACCAGTTCACTCTCACCACCCAGGTGCAGACCCGCGACGGCTGGGTGCTACATCCGCTGGACGACGAGTTACGCAAGGCCGCTGGCGGGAAATTGCGGTCGATTCCCGTGCAGATGCTGTTCAATGACCCCGCCCTCAACCTGCGCGCGGACTACTCACTCTTCGATCGCACCAAAGGCCGGCCGATGTGCGTCGGCAACGGAGAGACCTGCCGGCGACGCGGCAAGGATGGCGTCGAGCAACTGCCTTGCTCCGGAGCGGATGCGTGCGGATTCGCCCAAGGAGAGTGCAAGCCCTATGCCCGCCTGCATGCGCTGGTAGACGGCGGAGCGAGCGATGAGCTCGACAGCTTCGTCCTGCGGACGACCTCCTACAACACAATCCGCACGCTCGCAGCCCGGCTGGAGTACTTCCACGCGGTGTCAGATGGGAACCTTGCCTGCCTGCCGCTGGAGCTCAAGCTGCGGGGCAAGTCCACCGCCATGAGCTTTGGAACACCGATCTACTACGTGGATTTAGTACTTCGCGCAGGGCTGTCGATGGAGCAGGCTGTCGCGGATGCGAAGCAGCTTGCCAAGCGCCGCCGCGAGGCGGGTGTCGACCAAAAAGCGTTGGACCAAGCAGCACACCGCGGCTTCGCCAACGGCGCCTTTGAAGAGCTCGAAGAAGATGGGTCAGCGGTAGTGGAGGAGTTCTTCTCCACAGGGGCTGCTGATCGAGCCTCTGACGTCGGCGCATGCGTCGAATCCGGGTTGAAAAGTCGCCTGGACGCTCGCGTAGCCGCTGCGACGAAACGTGCATAGCGGAGGAGGTGGTGGCGATGTTTTCTACCATAGGCGGTGCAGTGGTGTATGGCTTGGCCTCGTACGGGTTGGTCAAGCTCCTGCAGCAAAACGCAACTGGTGCGGCGGGGAGGTCGGAGCGGTGATGACACGATAACGAAGAGGGGAGGAGGGACGCCTGAGCGTCCCTCCTGATGCTAAGTCACTGTTTTTTTTGCTGCATAGCTGGTGAGAGAGCAACGCGATACGGGCTGCAAGAATCTTGAATTTTTCTCCGGCGAGGTATTTCACGGAAATGGATGGAATAGCCCCCGACCGCTCTTCGGAGCCGGTCGATCATCCATAACCAAGGAGAAGAACGTGAGTCAAAAGCAGCATGCCGATCGCACCACGCGCGCGCCGCGGGAGCGACAGTCGGCTCAAGTCCCGGTCACCTACTTGACCGATTTCCAGCATACGCCGTGGAAGCCCGATGGTCCCACCGTGCGCTTCCATGAGTTGCTCAAAGTGGTGCGTTTCGGGCGCAGCACTGCCTACAAAGTGTTCAAAAGCGACCCGACGTTTCCGAAAGGAACGCCGCTCTTCGACACGCCTCGCTCGCCCCGCTTTTGGTGGTACGACCAGGTGATCGCCTGGCTGCGTACTCGCGAAGCTTTGGCCAGCAATTCTGCGAACAATCGCCGCTGCAAGGAGATCAAGCATGTCTGAGCTGCAGGAATTCGAGCGCTTCATGAGCGAGTTGCAGGCCATCCAACCCAGCAGTCGGCGCCGGAACAGCGAAGCGTTCGCCGAGGCCTATGCCGAGGTCGAGCAGCGTTTGGCTGCGAAGGTGCCGCAGAAGGCGATTCTGACGGCCTTTAACAAAGCCTATGACTTGAAGCTGAGTCCGGTTGGGTTCCGCCAGCTGCTGGATTCGGAGCGGGAGCGTCGGCAGGCGAATGGGGATATGCCGCTGTGCCGCTCTTGCGGCCACCCGCTTGGTGAGGTTGGTCACCAGGCGATCTTGACCGACGAAGGCGTCTCGGAAGGAGGTGAAGCATGAACGGTAGCGATTTTTTCCCTCAGCGTTATCCCTTGGATGCCTTTCTCATGCTGGTGCGAATGACGGCATGGGAACTGCAGCAGAAGGTTCAGGCCCCTGACGCGTTGATCGGTATGGGACTGATCGCTGGGATGGCTACGGCGTGCCAGGGCCTGTTCGATGTGAAGCTGCCGACCGGGCAGTGTCGGCCGACGTCTCTGAACCTGATCGCCATTGCAGAGTCTGGCGAGCGCAAGAGTACGGTGGATGCATTGGTCTTCGCGCCGCTGTATGAGCACGACTGTCGCAAGGCGAAGGCATTTCAGGCCGCGCTGGATAGCTACCAGACGCAGCGCGAACTCTGGGAGGCACGAGGCCAAGGCCTGCGAAACCGGCTCGCTAAGGCGGTCAGCAAAGGTGAGGCGACCGAGGCGATTCAAGCAGAGATGGCGCAACACGCCACGCTGAAGCCGACCAAGCCCCGCCTGCGACGGTTCATGCGTCAGAACATTACGCCGCGGGCAATCATGGATACGCTCCGTGGCGATGGAGAGTCGATCGCGATCACGACCGATGAAGGTCAGGTGATGTTCAAGAGCGAGACGATGGCGCAGCTTGGGCTCTTGAACAAGGCGTGGGATGGTGCAGTGATGTTGACACTGGACCGTGCCGATTTCGACCACGTCCTGGTGATGAACCCTCGCGTGACGATCAGCATCATGACCCAGAAGCAGGTGCTTCAGGCTTATCTGGCGAAGCATGGCGATATTGCCAAGGGATCGGGTCACTGGGCCCGGTATCTCTTCGGCTGGCCCGAGTCGATGAAGGGGTTTCGTTCGGTCAATACGGACGAACATGTCTGGGAGTCCCTGCCGCTGTTTCAGGCGCGGATGCAGGAGTTGCTTGAAAAGTACGACGCCGTCAGCGAGTCGGGTGAAGTCAAGCGCGAGGTTGTCGAGTTTTCTGACGATGCGAAGGCCCGCTGGTTCGAACTGTCGCAGCAGACGGAGTGGATGCTTCGACCCGGGGACTACCTGCACGACATCCACGACTTTGCATCAAAGATCATGGAGCTGCTCGGGCGACTTGCTGCGGTGTTCCACTGTTACAGCGGCGAGGAAGGTAAGGTGACGCTTGATACGTTGGAGCGCGCATTCACGGTCGTGCAGTGGCATTTGGAGGAATACAAGCGGATGTTTTCGCCACAGTTCGCGCTGTCGCAGGAACAGGTCGATGCGCAAGCGGTGTTCAAGTACCTCCGCGACAGCGTTTGGCAGGGCCCCCGCTCCGATACGCATGTTCCGAAGAACCATGTGCGCCAGTACGGCCCCGTCCGGGATCGTGATCGTCTCAACGCGGCGCTTCGCATCCTGGAGGCCCAGCGGGCTTTGTGGATCGTGGTTGCCCCCCGTGGCAAGCAGCGCTTCGTTCGGCTGAGCGATTGGTATTTCGGTGGCGGTCTGTAGCTTCCGATGACATCATGCTGCCCCGGCCGGCAACGGCCGGGGCCTTTTGTCTGACGCCAGTGCTAGGGCAGGCACTCCGGCTAAAGCCGTGCCATTCTGCTACGAAGTAGCAAGAGTGGCAGAGCGTGGCGGTCCCCCGGCACTGCCAGTCGCCCTCAGAGTGGCGAATAAGGCCTTCTCGCTATCCGACATGCCCTTGATTCGGGCCGGCCCGAGATGACGCTCCGGCCGGCGCTGCAGCCCCTGCTCACGCAGGCTACGGTGGTCGACTCTCGCGTTGAGGCCGTGTTCTTCAAGGGCCTGGTTCTGGATATCGGCGATCTTCTTCCTCGTGGAGATCACTTGGTCGCGAAGCACCATCGGCGACCTGCCGCCGCTGTCCTTGCGACA
>DASTSJ010000433.1:0-4484 GCA_035760765.1 Edaphobacter sp.
TGGCGGAAGGCCACAGTGACATCGGGGACTTCCAGACCGGCGAACACAGCCCGTGCAAAGAGGCCTTCGAGCGCCTCTCGATCGATAAAACTGTAAATCCCTTCTTCGATCGCTTTCTGGTAAAGCATCTCACTCGACGCCGCGTCTTTAAGAACTTGGCGGCTCTCCTGGAGAACAAGTGCATCAAACACCAGTGCACTGACGGATTCCACGCGCTGGGCGACACTGTTCCACTCAACGCCTGTGCGCTCCACAATCCGTTCCGGGAAAAGATCTATCAGCCACTCCGGCTCCATGGGTGCAGTTAATCGAACCACCGGAAGCGGGCGGTCACTCCGATCCTCTACGTCAAGGACGATCAGAAACTCGCTGCCCCCTGCACTTCCCTGTATCTCGGCTGTAACTCCGTTTGCCAGGGCCAGGAGCTTTCCTGCTCGTCTGCGCGCAACGCGATCCGGAAAGCCGCTTAAGACCGCGCGCAGCAACTCATCCTCATCCGTACCCGCTGTTTTTCTTTGCGCTGGAGCCAGCCTCCGTATCTGTTTCAGGTGCTGATGAAACATCGGGTCCTGCGGAGGGATATCTACTGCATCGAGAACATTGTCGGTATCCAATCTGACGCCTGAGCCCAGCAATGCTGCCACGATGCATCCCCGATCCGACACGCCTCGCCGCGCAGCCTCTTCTACGAGGCGTGCCAGCCTCGGCGCTAGCGGATAACGCGCCAGGCGTGCAGCAGGCAGGCCTGCCGTCGCTCCCAGATGATCCAGCAGCATCTCGGCACTCTGGACTGCCGCCTGTGGCGGCCTGTCCAGCCAATCAAGCGCATCAAGCGAGGCTTCTCCCATCGCGCGGACAGCAAGGCAGATACCCGAAAGATCGCTACGCAGGATCTCCGGCACCTCATACTCCGGCCTCATCGCATGATCCTCTTCCGGATAGAGTCGGAGAACACGCCCGGGCCCGGTGCGCCCGGCTCTGCCTGCTCTCTGTCTGGCGGACGCCTTGCTGATCCTCCCGAGTTGAAGCGTCGGCAGCCCCGTCCAGCGGGATGCACTCGACGAACGCGCCAGTCCACTGTCAATCACGGCGGTCACTCCTTCGACCGTCACCGAAGTCTCGGCTACATTTGTGGCAAGGATCAGTTTCCTTTGCGCCGTTGGTTGGAGTGCCCGATCCTGCTGCTCGATCGCAAGGCCTCCATGGAGAGGAAGCAGCAGCATGTTGTGCTGCTCGGCAATATGCTGGCATGACCGCATCGCCCGGCGGATCTCCGCCGCTCCCGGAAGAAACACCAGAATATGTCCACGATCATCCTCGGAAAGAATCACTTGCACAGCGGCGCGCACTTGCGCCTCCAGTGGCTCCGGTGAATACGGAAGATGACGCACCGCGACCTCGAACATCCGTCCCTCGGAGCGCAGCACGGAGCAACCGCCCAAATACTCCGCGACGGGCGCACCGTCCAATGTCGCCGACATCACGACAATCATCAGCTCAGGACGTCGCCTCTGCAGGCGTTTCAAAAGCGCAAGCGCAAAATCGCCGTCGAGGCTTCTCTCATGAAACTCATCCAGGATGACCGCGTCCACGCCCTTAAGCTCTGGATCAGCTACCATACGCCGCAAAAGTGTCCCTTCCGTCATATAGCGCAGGCGCGTCCGGGGCCCTGTCACCTCTTCGAAGCGGACCTGATACCCGACGGTTTCACCCACCTTCTCACCGATTTCATCGGCTACACGGAATGCGGCCGTCCGAGCGGCAATCCTTCTGGGCTCCAGGACCAGCACCTCTGCCGCCACCAGTGTCATCACCAGATGTGGAACACGGGTCGTCTTTCCCGCACCCGGGGGCGCTTCAAGAACAAGATTTGGAGTGTCTCGAAGTGAACCAGCGATCGCAGGAAGAAGCTGATCGATCGGCAGAGTTGATTTCCAGTTCACGCTTCTATCGCATCATGGCGAATTTCGGGACGTCAAATAAGCGATGGGTAAGCCGCCAGCTCTTCCACAAAGCCATTGTTATCTTTTTGGCGGACGCGCCGATAGAGAATTCATACACCGAAGGAGATTCCCTGAAACTCATGGTGCAACCAACAATCGCTCCCGCTGGCAGCTCCATCGGCGATTTCATCGCCACGATTACTGACTCCCTTATCCTCGACCAAACCGTAGAAGAAGTCCTCGGGCTCATGATGGGGGTTCCGGTTGCTGTCTCCGAGACAGCCGTGTCTCCTTCTAATACGCCCGTTACGCTTACCGCGGTCATCGGCCTGGCAGGAGCGCTCAGCGGAGCCTTCACCGTTGTCGTGGACGAGGCCGGCGCCAGACAGATCACCGCCTGCATGATGGGGATTGAGGTCACAACGATCGACGACACCGTCCTTGACGGCCTAGGTGAGATCGCGAATATTCTTGCCGGAGCCTGGAAATCCAAAATTGCGCCTCTTAGCTCAGCCTGTCTGCTCTCTGTACCCACGGTGGTAGCCGGCACCCACTACGATATTCACCGCAAAACCTCCACCTTTCGCCTTGCCCGCTCATATCGATTCGGAGATTCGATCTTCAGCATTACGCTCTACGGAGAGCAACCGTAGACGCGGCCGCCTTTGTTCTGCCGCGTGAGCCTCGCCTTATGTGCCTCTGCTAGCATTAAGCCTGATCACACACATGACTACGGTTAACACAGCAAGCACTATTCGCGTCCGCATCGCCCCATCGCCCACAGGCGACCCCCACGTGGGTACCGCTTACATCGGCCTGCTCAACTACATCTATGCGCGCCAGCGCTCGGGCAAGTTCATCCTACGCATCGAAGACACGGACAGGACCCGCTTCGTCTCCACCTCCGAACAGATGATCTTTGACTCCCTTCGCTGGCTGGGACTCACCTGGGATGAGGGTCCTGATGTAGGCGGCCCGTTCGGACCGTATCGTCAGTCTGAACGCACAGCGATCTACCAGCATCATGCAGACCTTCTCCTTGAGAGCGGGAAGGCGTATCGCTGCTTCTGCACTCCAGAGGAACTTGATGCTGTCAGAAAGCAGCAGATAGCAGCGAAACTTCCTCCGCGCTATCCGGGCACTTGCCGCCGCCTCACCCCGGATCAGCTTCAGCAGAACCTATCCTCAGGCAAGCCGTACACCGTTCGCCTGGCGGTCCCTCCGAACGGAGCCGATCTCACATCCTCCACGACCTTTCGGGACGAACTCCGGGGGGAGATCACCTTCGAGCACAACAATGTGGATGATCAGGTTTTGCTCAAGTCCGACGGTTTCCCCACCTACCATCTCGCTAACGTCGTCGACGATCACCTGATGCAGATCACGGATGTGATCCGTGCGGAGGAATGGATCTCTTCCACTCCCAAGCATGTGTTGCTCTACAAGGCCTTCGGTTGGGAGATACCCCGCTTCTGGCACATGCCGCTCCTGCGAAATCTCGATAAATCGAAGATCTCAAAGCGAAAGAACCCTGTCTCACTTATCTATTACCGCGACAGCGGTTATCTACCGGAAGCGATAATCAACTTCCTCGGCCTGATGGGTGGAGGCATGCCAGCCGATATCAATGGCGGTACAGAACAGTTCACATTGGCCGAGATGGTCGAAAGCTTCGTCTTCAGCAACATACGCGTGGGAGGCCCCGTATTCGATCTCACGAAGCTTAAATGGCTCAATGGTGAATACCTTCGCAAGCTCAGCCCGGAGGACTTCTTCCTCGCAGTTCGTGACCGCGTTTTCGGGGACAGCTACCTCCGTCAGATATCGGCACTGATGCAGACTCGCATCGAGACACTCGCGCAGTTTGGCGATCTGACAGGCTTCTTCTTCTCCGACAACGTGGTCCCCACGCAGGATATCTTTCTTCCGAAGAAGAGAACTCTTGAGGAGACGCTCGCCTTTGCAGGGGATCAGCTCGCTGCTATAGAAGCTGCAGACTGGACCCATGATTCCTTGGAGCAGGCCTTAAAGAAGCTAGGCGAAGAGAAATCCTGGTCGGTCAAGGAAAACTTCATGTTGCTGAGGGCAATCATCACTGGCAGCACAACGTCTCCGCCACTGCTCGAAAGCATGATCGTCTTCGGCAAAGCCCGTTCTCTTGACCGAGTTCGCCGTTTCCTCGAGACACAGAAGAAGCTTGCCTCTCAGAAAAAGTAGACAGCACACCGACCCTGCGCAGCGTCTCTTGCGCGGGGTTCTTTTTTAAGGTGATACCCCTTGGGCCTCGCTTGTCACGCATGCTTTCAGGCCACGAGTTAACGGTTGCATGCATCTGATAAAGAAAGGAATACGCATCTTCTGATTGCACGTCGGCATATCACAACCGCGACAATCTAAGTGCAGTCCGGCGTGCAAGGTAAACTTAAAGAACATGAAGGAAGGCCTGCCGAGGATCGAAATTGAATATTGCACGCAATGCCGGTGGCTTCTTCGTGCTGCATGGATGGCCCAGGAACTATTGACGACCTTCCAGGATGAGCT
>DASTSJ010000434.1:0-9584 GCA_035760765.1 Edaphobacter sp.
CGAGCCCGGCAAGGGCTACGAGTTCGAGAACAAGATCGTCGGCGGCGTGATCCCCAAGGAGTACATTCCGGCGGTCGACTCGGGTATCCAGTCGGCAATGGAGGCCGGCGTGCTCGCCGGCTACCCGGTCGTCGACATCAAGGTGCAGCTGGTCTACGGCTCGTACCACGACGTCGACTCGAGCGAGATGGCATTCCGCATCGCGGGCTCCATGGCGTTCAAGAACGCGGCCCAGAAGGCGGGGTCGGTGCTGCTCGAGCCGGTGTACGACGTCGAGGTGGTCACGCCCGAGGAGTACATGGGCGAGGTCATGGGCGACCTGTCGAGCCGCCGCGGCCGCATCGAGGGCATGGAGATGATTGGCGGTCAGCAGGTCATCAAGGCGACCGTTCCGCTGGCGACCATGTTTGCCTACTCGAACAATCTGCGTGGTTCGACGCAGGGACGCGGTAACTTCACCATGCAGTTTGCGCACTACGAAGAAGCGCCGAAGTCGGTCTCGGAAGAGATTATCGCCAAGGTACAGGGCAAGGCCAACTAACGACGGCCTTCACCCCGCGAGAGCAGCAAAAGCTGCCTCCGCAAATAAGAATAGGTTTCGACACCGGCTCCGGCCGGAGAAAAAGGATGGAGAGCAATGGCGAAGGAGAAATTTGATCGTTCCAAACCGCATGTAAACATTGGGACGATTGGTCACATTGACCACGGCAAGACGACGTTGACGGCTGCGATCACGAAGGTGTTGTCGAAGCACAACCCGAAGAACAGCTTCCGTTCGTTTGACACGATTGACAACGCTCCTGAGGAGCGTGAGCGCGGTATCACGATTGCGACCTCGCACGTGGAGTACGAGACGGCGAACCGTCACTATGCTCACGTGGACTGCCCTGGCCACGCGGACTACATCAAGAACATGATTACGGGAGCGGCGCAAATGGACGGCGCGATCCTGGTGGTGGCAGCGACCGACGGTCCGATGCCCCAGACCAAGGAGCACGTTCTGCTGGCCCGCCAGGTCGGCGTACCGTACATCGTTGTGTTCCTGAACAAGTGCGATGCGGTTGAGGATGCTGAGCTGATCGACCTGGTGGAGATGGAAGTTCGCGAGCTTCTGTCGAAGTATGACTTCCCCGGCGACGATGTTCCTGTGATTCGCGGTTCGGCTCTTGGCGCCCTGAACGGCGAGAAGCAGTGGGAAGACAAGATCGACGAGCTGATGGAGGCGGTGGACAAGAACGTTCCTCAGCCTGATCGCATGGTTGACCTTCCGTTCCTGATGCCGATCGAGGACATCTTCTCGATCTCTGGCCGTGGCACTGTGGTAACGGGCCGTATCGAGCGTGGCAAGATCAAGGTTGGCGAGCCGGTTCAGATCGTAGGGTTCCGCGACACGCAGAACACGACGGTTACGGGCGTAGAGATGTTCAAGAAGCAGCTGGACGAGGGTCTTGCTGGTGACAACGCCGGTCTCCTTCTGCGCGGTACGGCGAAGGAAGACGTGGAGCGCGGCATGGTTCTGGCGAAGCCGGGATCGATCACGCCGCACACGGTGTTCAAGGGCGAGGTTTACGTTCTGTCGAAGGAAGAAGGCGGCCGTCACACACCGTTCTTCAACGGCTACCGTCCGCAGTTCTACTTCCGCACGACGGACGTGACGGGCTCGGCGAAGCTTCCTGAGGGCACCGAGATGGTGATGCCTGGCGACAACATCCAGCTGGAGATCACGCTGCACACTCCGGTGGCCATGGAGAAGGGCCTGCGCTTCGCGATCCGCGAGGGCGGACGCACCGTAGGCGCCGGTACCATCTCCGAGATCATCAAGTAGTCCTTCGCGGACCGCGGAAGCGCGATTCGCGCGAATTCTGACCGGATGCGGTTCGCAACACATGGGCGGCGGGCTTCGGCTCGCCGCTCTTCCCATAAGTGAATGCTTTTTCTTCCTCGATGTTGTTCCATAAGCGGGGACTTCGTGGGATAATAATTACGGATGAGCGTGGCCTGACCGCTCCTCTCTCCGTTGGACAATTCAGGAATTGGCAGCAGGGGCCAATCAGCCCTGCGTCGCGGCGTGTCGGGAGCAATTCCGGCAAGCTGCTTGCCAGCCGAGGTGGCTGGCCACGTTAGAAGGAGAAGAAGACCATGCGCGAGATCATTACCCTCCAGTGCCCGGAGTGCAAGAACCGGAACTACTCGACGACCAAAAACAAGAAGACGACGACCGGCCGTCTGGAGTTTTCGAAGTTCTGCAACACCTGCCGCAAGCACACGCCTCACAAAGAGACGAAGTAGGGCTAGCCGTCCATGGGAGAGCGCTCTGCGCAGATATCCTGGACGGAATAGTCGCTCCCTGGGGGAGTAAGCTCAACGGTTAAACTGTCGGTCTCCAAAACCGAACTTCTCGGTTCGAATCCGAGCTCCCCCGCCATCCTTCCGTTTCAAGAGTTGGGTGGGAAAAGAAGTCAGAAGTAACAGAAGATTCGAGGCGGATTATGGCCAAGACAGTAGCGGTAGCAGAACAGCAGGCTGGAACCGGCGTACAGCAGATCAAGTCTCTTCCAGATCGCGTAAGCAGCTTCCTGAGGGATGTGCGGAGCGAGATGCGCAAGGTCGTCTGGCCCTCGCGTGCAGACGTTCAGTCCACCACGCTTGTGGTGATCGCGACGGTGTTCATCTTCGCGGCGTATTTCTGGCTGGTTGACAACGTGATTGGTCGTGCTGTCGAAGCCGTTCTCGGCGTTGCGTCCAAATAATGAATGGAGCCGCGTAGAAGCGGAGATCCCGAAACGATGCGTGAAAAAGGCACAACGATGGCGGAAGAGCAGCAGAACCCGGAAGAGCAGAATCCCGATGTGCAGACAGCGGAGATAGACTCGTCTGAGCAGGCAGCCGATCAGTTGGCTCCGCCGGCGAACGAGAACTTCAAGTGGTACATCATCCATGCCTACTCGGGGTTCGAGCGCAAGGTGCGTGAGTCCCTGGAGAGCCGGATCACTGCCTTCGGTCTTCAAAATAAGATCGGCCGCATCATGATCCCGACCGAACCGGTCACCGAGGTTCGCAACGGCAAGAAATACACGATCGAGCGTGTGTTCCTTCCAGGCTACGTCCTTATCGAGATGGATCTCGATAACGACCTCTGGCACGTCATCAAAAACACGCCGCGCGTGACAGGTTTTCTTGGGACTGGGGACAAGCCCGTCGCCCTCTCCGAGCAGGAGGTCAGTTCGATCATCTTCCGCTCCGACGTCTCCAAGGAGAAGCCGACTCTCAAGATCAAGTTCGAGAAGGGCGAGCAGGTCCGCATCAACGAAGGCCCGTTCGCGAACTTTACCGGCGCCGTCGACGAGATCAACGAAGACAAGCAGACCCTCAAGGTTATGGTCAGCATCTTCGGCCGTTCCACCCCGGTCGAGATCGAATTCTCGAAGGTGGACAAGGTTGTGGAGTAAGGTTTACGGCCGCAGCAACTTTGGTGGCCTGCAAGTGAGTTTTGGAATTTCAAATTAAGCGAGGCGGCCGCGAGGCCACCGCTGGAACGTAAGAGGATTTACCCAAATGGCACCGAAGAAGATTACCGGATACGTCAAACTTCAGATTATGGCGGGCAAGGCTACCCCTGCTCCCCCGGTCGGCCCCGCGCTTGGTCAGGCTCAGGTCAACATCATGGAGTTCTGCAAGCAGTTCAACGAGCGCACCAGCAAGGACCCGGCACTGGCTGGCTTGACCGTCCCCGTGGTCATCTCGGTCTACGCAGACCGCACCTTCTCGTTCGTCACCAAGACCCCCCCGGCTCCGGTGCTTCTGCTGAAGGCTGCAGGAATCGACAAGGGCTCGGGAACTCCGAACAAGGAAAAGAAGGGCAAGGTCACCGAGAAGCAGATTCTCGAGATCGCCAAGCAGAAGATGCCCGACATGAACGCTGCCAGCGTTGAGGCTGCCGCGAAGACCATCCGCGGAACCGCCCGCTCCATGGGCATCGACGTCGTCGCCTAAGCATCTCGGTTCATCGAAAAGGGCACCAGCGGATACGTTCCGCAGGTGTCCTTTTTCTTTGCCGGGACGCTGGGTCCCCGGAACTCTTCTTAGCCTGATTCAGTCCTTGTTGCCACGTCCAACGAAGCGATAGATGGCGCAGAGCTCATCGCCCGTAGACCCATACTCCGTCTGCTGGGCGATGGCCTCCAGATCTGCAGAATGATCTTCCGGGCTCATCGAGATCTGTCCTTCCCACAGCAGCTTGAAAGCGGGATGCCGGGAGATCAGGTTTCCGTGTTCAGCATTGACGTACAGGATGTCGAGGTCACCTGCTCTTCCGATAAAGGCGCTCTCGATGCGGCGCAGCACTTGTTTGAGCACAGGGTCCTCAAACGGGTGGAAGAGAAAGAGCAGCGTCGGAGTTGTTGGGAGAGAGAATTCCAACGCATCTACCACCACAATGCGCACAGGGGAGACAGGCTCTGCCGTTGGGTCGGATGCATGAGCATCCTGCCAGCGCGCGGCATTGGCTGAAGCGATCGCTGCCATCGCCGGATTCAGCTCAACGCCGATCACCTCGCGGAAAGGAAACTCGCTGGCCAGCAGGGCAGCTCTGCCTTTTCCCGCGCCCATATCGAGAAAGGTGTAATCGTCAATATCGTGTCCGGGAGCAGTCTCCTTCCACTGTTCAACGAGCGAGCGAAGAATCGAAGGAGCAACGGCATAGTAGGCTGTGACGTGCTCGTCGTTCGGATGCCCGGTGACGAGATCGCGTGCGGGAACAAGGCCGCTCGTATCTGTCCCATGTACCTGGTCAAAGGGATGGATGGGGCCGGACGCCGGCTTGAGCAGATCGCGCGGGCGAATCGGCTGCACCTTGGATTTGGCTGACTTCGAAGCCATACTCTCCTACCGGATCTGAATGAGATTCGGATTGCCATCCAGTCCAAGTGTGCGCCGCCCTGCGGGCGTTATCTGCTGCGGCGTCCACGCGGGCTCGCGCACAAAGACGACTGTCGTCTCACCGGCTTCCTCAATGCCCGCGAGGCGATTACGAATCTGCGCGGAAAGCTGGGCTTCGGCCTCTTCCGCCGGATTGGTGAGCGAGAACTCTACGCGAATGCGATGCTTCTGCGGTACCCCTGGAATTCCAGCGCCCGGCGCATCCGGATCTGCAGCTACGCTTACCGATCTCACAAGCCCGAGATCGACGATATTGCACGGAAGATTTGGATCGTAGCAATCGCGAAGCGCAGTCAGTATGTCGGATTCTGTAAGCATCGCTGAAGTGATCATAACCGGTGGCGCAGAGGATGACTGCATTCGCGCGCAAGACAAAGACTCACGTTATACTTCGCCGATTACACTTTGGCGCGGTGTTCTTCTTTGTAACGCTTTCGGAGCTGCGGGCTAAATACAGGGATCCTTTGCTGTGCTCAGGATGGCGACCGCAAGAACGATTAGTGCTTGCGCTCGACCAGATAAGACGCAAGCGCTTTGAGCGGATCAGCCGATGCGCCAAAGGGTTCGAGTGCAGCGAATGCGTCGGCGATCAGTTCTTCTGCGTCCTTCAGCGAACGCTCTATCCCGAAGACTGCCGGCCATGTCGCCTTGATGCTTGCCGTGTCCTTGCCCGCTGTCTTTCCAAGCTCCTCGGAGCTCTGTGTCACATCGAGAACATCATCTACGATCTGAAACGCCAGTCCGGCCTTCTCTCCAAAGATTCGCAGACGCCCGATCGTATCTGCATGATGATCGTGTGCTGAGTTCGCGAGTCCGTATAGCCCGCCTGAGACGATGCTGGTTGTGATCAATGCCCCGGTCTTGGCGCGATGGATCGATTCGACCAGTTCTGCAGTCGGCGTCTTGCCCTCGGATTCGATATCGACCACCTGGCCGCCGATCATGCCTGGAGGCAAGGGACTATTCGGCCCCACGCCCGTGCCGATCGCCAGCGAGATCTCCCGGATGATAGGAACCGTTGTCGCGGGAGGAACCGGAAGTGAGGAGAGGGTCTGAAAAGCAAGCGTCTGCAGAGCATCTCCTGCGAGGATCGCGATCGCTTCACCGAAGACGACATGGCAGGTTGGCTGACCGCGACGCAGATCGTCATTGTCCAGTGCCGGCAGATCGTCGTGGATGAGCGAGTACGTGTGGATCATCTCGATGGCGGCGCCCAGTTCGGCGGCCCCCGTGGGGATCTCCCCGGTCTCCGAGGTCATACGTGCCGCCTCCATCGCGAGAATGGGCCGCAGGCGCTTACCGCCGGCAAAGACGGAGTGCCGCATCGCGCGATGGATGGAGTGAGGCTGTGTGTCGGGAGAAGGCAGAAGGCGCTCGAGAGCGGCGTCGGTAAGCTCGACCCCGGAGCGAAGAAGATCTTTTACAGAGGAATTCATTTGAAGAATGATGATAAATCAGGCCTCCCGCAGTTTCCGTGTTACAGATCACGGGTTTGGCGGTGATCGTACAGAATCAGCGCGATAAGGAGAGAAACTGCGAGACCGGAGCAGATATATCCCAGTTTCTGATCGCCCATCGGCACGTAGCGAATCTCAATCTTTGCTGGACCGGCAGGCAGCGGGATGGCGACCAGACCGTCGGGGCGCGAACGACGAACCGGGACAGGCGAGCCGTTGCGGAGGATGTGCCATGTTGGATAGTCGCGCAGGTTGAGGATGAGGACGGTCGGGGCTGCGGGTGACAGGTTCAGAACTCGGGGAGCAGGCCCGGGAACGGACGATTCGGGAGCCGCCGAGGCGGGGTCCGGGGATAACCAGTATCCGGGGTTTCGGTGGTTATCGTAATCGTTGTCGGCTTCGACGGGGGTGTACTCGTCGGTCGCGTCCGTCCCCGGGTTTGCGGAGCGGAATACCGCCAGCCGTCTGGCTACTGTGTCCTCGGGGTAGCAGTACTGATGGAACACGCGGTAGCCGGGGAATGCGAAGACGACGGTGCAGAGCAGCGCGACCGTTCCGGACCGCATTCGTACCGGGCGGAATGCAAGTGCGAGGGCAAATCCGAAGATTGCACCCAGTACTGCCACGAAGCGCCAGGGGAACTGCAGAAAGCGCAGCTCAGGAAGGTGATGCCACACCGGGGATGAGAGGGGCGTCAACAGGAAGAGGATGATGGCGCTGACCGTTGTAAGGATGGCGGGAATCTTATCGCTACGTTCGCATTCGGGAGGGGCATCCTCCAGGGGGCGTCTCCGCAGGAATGCTGCTGCGACTGCAAGGGCTGTCAGGCCAATCACTGTAACCGCGACGAGGGAAGCGGTATGTAGGACGGCGGCGTACTCCGGGTCAGGACTGTGCTCAAAGAGGAAGTTATCCCAGGGGCGGAGGCCCGGGATAATCGCGAACTGAATCTGGACAAACCGGCGTTCGTACGCTGCGGGAATCAGGTAAAACGCTGCAAGACCCAGGCCGAGCAGAGACCCTGCTATCGCGTTAAGAGCGATCCGCGTGCGGGTGAACTGCTCACCGTCTTTGCTGGCAAGTATCAGCCTGAGGCCGATCGTCGCTGCCATGACATAACATCCCATCACTGCAGCGGGGGCGTTCGTCAGCCATAGAAGAGCGATCGGAGCAGAAACCCAGGGAATCGTGATCCGGGGCCGCAATGCCGCGTGGAGCGCGAGGGGAAGCCATATGGCAGCGAGCAGTTCCGCGTAGGCCGTACGCTCGTAGGCGGTATAGAGCATGTACGGATGCGCCAGATAGATTGCACTGGCCAGAAGCGCTGCGTCGGGTGAGGTAAACCTTCTTACAGCGTAGTAGAGGGACAGACCTGCGCCGGCCAATGCGATCCAGGTGAACGCGATGGGTGTCCAGGTCCACGGCATCAGCATGCCCAGCAGGGCTCCGAGAAGCCAGGAGAGCGGCGGGTAGAAGAGGAAGCGAGGTTCGCCAGCATTCCATGCCGGCGTCTGGGCCCAGCGGGGATAGATGCGGTGGGCCAACTGCCGTGCGGCCTCGAACCAGCTGATCAGATGGAAGTCGAAGTCGTGCCCGCACGAGCAGCCATGAACGATGAGTGGAGTGATGGCAAGGAACGCTGCCAGAGGAATAAGGAGCAGTGGCCGGCGTTCTCGATGCATGAGATCAGAGTATCGCGACGAGCGGTCTGAACGGACGCATCGAGGGGTGGAACCGCAGATCCTTCGACTTCGCGGCTTTGGCGCTCCGCTCTGGATGACACTCTTCGTGCCGGGTGTTTGATTCAGCTCAATCCGTGGGGTTGAGCCTACTACCTACTGCGGCTGGAGGGTTAGCGTGTGCCGGGTTGCGGCGTTCACGGCGGCTGTGGTGAAGGGCATCGGGAAGGTGGTTCCGTTGTACCAGGCCGGCCACTGGTCCATAAACCACGGGCTCGAGATGTTGCCGGACTCTCCGAGCACGAGATTGAAGGTGGAGCGATCCAGGTCTGAGAGGTCAGCCGTAAAGCGCTCCGAAGGCCCGAAGGTGCGATTGACCTGCTTGATCGTGCTGCCATCTCCGCTCAGAGGTTTCACGCCGGTGCCGACAGGTTGATGGATCAGTGTCCGCAGGATCGCCGATTTCGAAAAGATGGGGTGCTCGAGATCAATCGGATACGCGTCTCCATGCTTCCAGTGCGACAGGTTACTTGGCGCGTGGGCATCGGTCAGACCACGTGCGACCGCCGCTGTCAGAAGCTCGTTCCAGTTGGTAAAACCGGGGGGAAGCCAGCGATCGGGCGTATGCATGATGATCTGCTCGGCGGCATAGCTCTTTTCGCCCCAGCTGTAGAGCTTCCAAAGCGGAACTGACTGACCTTGTGCGGTGGGGTGCAGCTCCGAACCGAGACGGGGCTCCAGCAGGAGCTGCCACAGGGCCTGCATTGCAGCGTTCACGATGGGAGGTGCAGGAGAGTTGGCGTCGACCTTACCATTCCAGTTGCGGAGCAGGTCTGCGGCCTGGTGCAGTCGCTGGTCGTGTGTAGTTGAGTGGTCGATCGAGTAAGCCAGCCGCTGTGCGATGTTGTGATCGAGATCGGAGTAGATATCGGTCTGGAGCGTCAGCATATCCGCAGCGGTGAGGTGGTCGCGTCCTAGCAGACTCTTCCAGATGCGCTCATTGCGATAGGGCGCGGCCCAGTCGAAGGTGATCGGATATTGGTAGTTATCCGGCGTGACCCGCGCGTTTGCTGTTGCCAGAACACCACTCTGGGGATCGAAGGACTGCGGTAGCTGAACGAAGGGGATGTATCCGAGCCAGTCATAATGACCCGTAACGGCATCCACTGGAACCGCACTCAATGGAGTGGTTGGAACGGCTTGCGCACTCGCGTCGGCGGCCGGTGGATTGGTCTGTTGATTGGTCTGTGGCGGAGCGGTCGGCGTCATGGACGGTGCGAGCGGATTACCACGAATCGGAATCGCACCCACAGCGTGATAGCCGATATGCCCCTGGTCATCGGCGTAGACGACGTTCTGCGAAGGACCACCGAAGTCTGCGAAGGCAGAGAGGAAGGTGGGCCAGTCTGTCGCCGAGGCCATTCGAAGCAGAGGAGCCGAAAGCGTCGCGGGATCATAGATGGTCCAGCGGAGGGATAGAGTGCGCCTCTCGGTCGGAAGAAGGGGCGAG
>DASTSJ010000435.1:0-5286 GCA_035760765.1 Edaphobacter sp.
CCGTACGGTCGCAAACTGATGGCCGTGTGCTGCGAGCAGTTCCTTGAGGACGACTTCGGCCCGCTTGATCTTGGTTGGGTCGTACTGGCTCTCGACGGAGAGACCGACCTTCGCCTTCTTGAAGGCGTCCATAATGTCGGACTGCGAGACGGCGTTGATGCCCTTGTAGTTGATCTCGCGGATGGTTGGCTTTTCGCGGACGTAGATGACGAGCTGTACGCACTTGGCCGTGTCGACGCGCTCGATACGGACGTCATCGAAGTACCCGGTGTTCCAAAGCGAGTTGAAATCGCGCTCGACAACCTGCGGATCGTACAGATCGCCCTGGTGCGAGAAGAGGCGGGCGAGGACGGATTCTTTGGGAATTCTGCGGTTGCCTACCACCTGCGGCTGGCAGAGGGTCTGCGCTTCGGATCCGGCGGTCTGCGCCTGCGAGGACGGGGCCATCACAGAGGCAAAAGCGGCCAACAACACGGCGTAAGCGATGCGGGAGCAGCCGGAGCGCGTGCACACAAGCCTTGACATTCTCTTCAGGGAGCTTTCGCTCTCTCGATCTACGGTAAAGATACGCACACCCTCACTGCTCTGAAAATCATGCCCCGACGGTTCCTGAAGGGGGAATCTCGATTATATGGGAGCGCATGGCGCCTTAGCGAGTTCCGGGGCAGCTTCCCGGACGTCAAAGCGTCTGTTTTCTCATTCACTTCGCCCTGCCGGGTTGCCGGAGGCTGGCTTTCAGAGGCATCCGGCGCCTTCGCGAGGCTCTCTCTATCTATATTCGGTTTCCGCCGGGGACATTCCGGACCTGCGAGGGGTATCTGCACAGTAAATGCGCGTCCTTTGCTCCAGTCTTGCGCTTCGTGATGGCCGGAGAAGGAACGCGGTAAGCTTAGGCGGGCCTAGGCCGAGACCGTTGCGGGGAACCTGCGGACCTCGACGAGGGTGGAGTAGAAGGTGGCGCCGCCGCCGATGTCGGTGAGGCGTTCGCTGGTAAGCGCGTTGATGTTGTTGCCATCGCGACTGAGCTTGTTCCAGTCCAGGCGGGCGGCGACGACGCCGGAGGGCACTTGCCCGTTGACGTGTGCGCTGAGGCGAATGCTGCCGCGGTCGTTGAAGATCTCCACCTCATCTCCGTCGACGATGCCGCGCGGAGTTGCGTCGGAGGTGTGCATCTCGAGGATGCCGGCGGTCTTCGCCTCCATGCGCTGATGCGTGGGAATGTTGGCGAAGGTGGAGTTCATGTAGTTGTCGGCCTTGCGGGGCAGGAACTCGAGCGGATAGGTGGAGGCATGTGCGCGCGATTCGGCAGGAGCGTGGAAGGCAGGAACGGGCGTAAGCTCGGCGCGTCCTGAGGGCGTGCGGAACCACCCGGCCGTGGAGAACGGAAGCGTCGAGCCGTCGGGCGCCGACATACGGATGAGGGCGCGGTGCTCCTGGCTGAGTCGCTCGCGGGTGATGCCAGAGAAGCGCGGATCGTCGGTTGCGAGCGCCTGATCGATCAGCTCGTCCTCACGGTCGGCGAAGCATGGCTCGGTGAAGCCCATGCGCTGGCCGAGCTCGCCGAAGAGCTGCACGTTGTTTCGTGCTTCGCCCAGCGGAGCGATGGCGGCGTCGGAGAGCTGGACGAAGTGATGGCCGTAGGCACCCTGAATGTCTTTTGTCTCAAGGAACGTCGCCGCGGGAAGGACGATGTCGGCGTAGTCGGTGGTGTCGGTGAAGAACTGTTCGTGGACGACGGTGAAGAGATCGTCGCGCTGCATGCCGCGCAGGACATCGTTCTGGTTGGGAGCGACGGCGGCGGGGTTGGAGTTGTAGACGAAGAGCGCTTTGACGGGAGGTCCGCCGACTCCTGCGTTGGGCGAGGTGAGGGCCTCGCCGAGCTGGTTCATATTGATGATGCGCGCGGGGCGGCCTAGCGGGCTGGACTGCATCAGCTCGGGCATCTGCAGGGCGGCGGAATTGAAGGGGAAGGTCCCTGAGGTGGAGAGTTGCAGGCCTCCGCCCTCGTATTGCCATGCGCCGGTGACGAGCGGAAGCATGGAGACGGCGCGGACAGCGGTGCCGCCAAATTCGCTGCGCTGTATGCCGTAGTTGAGCCGGATGGCTGCGGGACGGCGACCCTGGCGACCGGCGAGGGCGTACTCGCGGGCGATGCGCTCGATGGTCGCGGCAGAGATGCCGGTGATGCCGGCGACCTGCTCGGGAGAGTTCTGGGGCAGGAGTGCGTGCGCTTTGAGCTCGTCGAAGCCGTGAGTGCAGCGGTCGATGTAGTCGACGTCTTCGAGATGGTCGCGGAGGATGACGTGCATCATCGCGAGTGCGAGGGCGGTGTCGGTGCCGGGATGGATGGCAAGATGTTCGTCGGCGAGCGCGGCGGTGCGGGTTTTGTACGGATCGATGACGATGAGGCGTGCGCCGTTGCGGCGGGCCTCTTCGATGAACGGCCACAGGTGGATGTTGTTGCCGTGGATGTTGGCTCCCCAGGCGAGGATGAGGCCTGCGTGGGCGAAGTCTTCGGGCGCGGTGCCGAGCCGGATTCCGTAGACGCTGACCAGCGCTGCTCCTCCGGCGGAGGAACAGATGGTGCGGTCGAGCTGGGAGGCTCCGAGGCGATGGAAGAAGCGGCGATCCATGGAGCCGTAGCCGAGCTGACCGATGGTGCCGGCATAGCTGTAGGGCAGGATGCTCTCGGGGCCGTGCTCGGCTGCGATGCTCTTGAGGCGTGCTGCGATCTCGTCGAGTGCCTCGTCCCAGGTGATGCGCTCGAAGGCTTCTGCCTCGTGGCCGAGGGATCGTTGCCCCTTCGGGACACCAGGACGGCGGCGCATCGGGTAGAGCAGGCGGTCGGGTGAGTAGACGCGGTCGAGATAGCGGGCGACCTTGCCGCAGAGAAAGCCGCGGGTGACGGGATGCGCGGGATCGCCCTGGATTTTGGTGGCGCGTCCGGAGAGCTGATCGACGGTGACCAGGACGCCGCACGAGTCGGGGCAGTCGTGCGAGCAGACTGCGTGAACCACGCGGGTAGCCACATTTTCCGCCATGCCCTTATTTTATGCCTGTCTGGGAATTTCCACCCTGTGATGAGGAGCCAGCCTGAGCGAAGCGCATGCGCGGAGTCGGAGGGTATGTCGCTGGAGACTTTGCTGCGATCAACAGACCGCAGATCCTTCGACTGCGGTTCTCGCGGTAAGGCTGCGAGAACTATCGCTCAGGATGACACGTTCCAAGGGAGGTAACAAACGGGAAGTGGCACACCCTCGCATGGTTCAGAGGGTGGTCGAGCTTACGCTCGATGGCCCACCTTAGCCGCGATAAAGCCGCGGCGAAGATGGGGCACCCCGGTTGGATGGCGCCGCTAAATGCGTTGCGGCAGCAGACTATGTTGAACCACAGATCCTTCGACTTCGCTCAGGATGACACGGTCGCGAGGGATAGCGGTATGTAGATACTGCCAGGCGACAAGGCACAGGGGTTTGCTACAGTGGACGCCAGTCCAGCATTTGAGGTGAACCTGTGGCGCTTCGTCTCCGTCTTGCACTCTGTTTCGTAGCGATTGCTCTGGCAATCCCGGCTGAATCGCAGCATCAGAGCCTGAGCACCGTGCCGCAGCAGCAGCTGGATGTGATCAAGGTTCTGCTGGCGCAGGAGGAGGCGTGGAACCGGGGTGACCTGGAGGCGTTTGCACAGACGTACAAGGATTCGCCCGACACGGTGCTGATCTCAGGCGCGGTCAACCATGGTTTTGCCGGTCTGCTGGACGCGTACCGCAAGAATTATCCCGATCGGGCGGCGATGGGCACGCTGAGCTTCTCAGAGCTGGAGGTCCACCCGCTGGACGAACGGTTTGCGGTGGTGGTGGGGCGCTACAGCCTGGAGCGATCGAAGAAGGATGGCGGCAATGCGCAAGGCGTCTTCTCGCTGGTGCTGGAGAAGACGGAGAAGGGCTGGAAGATCATCGTCGACCACACGACGAGTTAAATGCAGAAGGCCGCCGGTCGGCAGCCCCTCTGCGAGACTCCGTTTGCAGCGACGGTCAGACCGTCATGACCTCTTTTTCCTTAGCCTTGAAGAGCTCTTCGATGCGCTTGATCTCGGCGTCGGTAAGCTGCTGGACCTCTTCACTGGCGCGCTTCTCGTCGTCGGCGGAGATCAGCTTGTCCTTGGCGGCCTTCTTGATCTGATCGTTGCCGTCGCGGCGGATGTTGCGGATGGCGGTCTTGTGGTCTTCGAGCGTCTTGTTGAGGTGCTTGACGACCTCGCGGCGGCGCTCCTCGGTCATGGGCGGTACAGGCACGCGGACCACAGTTCCGTCGGACATGGGATTGAGGCCAGTATTGGAGGTGCGGATGGCCTTTTCGACGGCGGAGACCATCGCCTTGTCATAGGGCTGGACCAGGATCAGGGTCGGCTCAGGGGCGCTGAGCTGTCCGAGCTGCGAGATGGGGGTCTCGGTCCCGTAGTAGTCCACCTTGATCTGGTCGAGCATATGGACGTTGGCGCGGCCCGTCCGGGTGGCGGCCAGATGAGCGCGGAAGTCCTCCACCGACTTTTCCATCCTGGACTTCAACTCCTGGTGGGTTCCTTTGAGTGCCTCAATACCTGCCATCGCGGATGCCATAACGCTGTTGTCCTCATGCGCTGTTGCGCCAATAAAAATTCTATCGGAAAAGAGCACGAGATCAGAAGGACAGGGCGAAGTTGATGCTTCGAGATCGAGGCGGAGAAGCACAGATGGAGCAGTTGCCAAGCTGCTGGCGACGCTCTAGGCTAGCCTGTCATGACCATCGCAGCAGAGGTTCGGGAGCTTCTGGCCGGGTTCGGGGTTGAAGGTACTGTGCTCGCGGGCGGCGAGCTTGTGGTGCATTCGCCGATCAGCGGCGAGCGGATTGCGGAGCTGCGTGGAGCAGTTGATCCGGAGGCTTCGATCCGCGATGCACACCAGGCGTTTCTTACGTGGCGCCGTGTGCCTGCGCCTCGACGTGGCGAGTTGGTGCGCCAGTTTGGGGAAGCACTTCGTGCGGAGCGCGAGGCACTGGGGCGGATGGTGACGCTGGAGACGGGCAAGATTCTCTCGGAAGGCGTCGGCGAGGTGCAGGAGATGATTGACATCTGCACCTTCGCAGCGGGGCTTTCGCGCCAGCTCGCCGGGCTGACCCTGCCGTCGGAGCGCCCGCACCATCGCATGATGGAGACGTGGCATCCGCTGGGCGTGACTGGAGTGATCTCGGCGTTCAACTTTCCGGTTGCGGTGTGGAGCTGGAACGCCGCGCTGGCGCTGGTCTGCGG
>DASTSJ010000436.1:0-7127 GCA_035760765.1 Edaphobacter sp.
ACCAACACCGGGGTTACGGCATCCATCGATCCCTATGGGAGGGTGATGGCAGCAGCGCCTCGCCACGTGCGTACCAGCATTCGAGTGCGCTTCGGATACGAGCACGATCTCACCTTCTACGCCGCGCATGGAGACTGGTTCGCCTGGACGTGTGCGCTCGTGACTGCGGTCATGCTGCTTTCCGGTCTGCGCGAACGATTTGCCGTAAACTAGAGACATGCTTAGCGATTTGGAATACACGTACTCCCCGGTGCGCGACAAGGTTCGCGATCTGCGGGAGTATCTTTGACGCGCCCCGCCTTCGTCGTGAACTAGCCGATATCGAAGAGAAGACCGCTGACCCCGCCGTGTGGGCCGATCCCGCGCGTTCGCAGCCGCTCATGCGAGAGCGCAAGCGCATCGAAGCCATGCTGGCCGATGAGGCCGAGCTCGCCCGCCGCTTCGATGACATCGAAGCCTACTTCGAGCTTGCCCGGGAGGGCGAAGATACCGAAGCCGATCTCGCAAGAGAGATCCCTGCCTTGATCGAATTCTCTGAGAAGCTTGAGTCGAAGACGATGCTCTCGGAAGAGACCGACCCGCTGAACGCAATTGTCGTCGTTCATCCCGGTGCCGGTGGAACGGAGTCGCAGGATTGGGCCGAGATGCTCATGCGCATGTACATCCGCTGGGGCGAGCGCCAGAACTTCAAGGTCGAGATCAACGAAGTGCAGGATGGCGATGAGGCCGGCATCAAGTCCGCAACCTTTACCATCTCTGGCGACTTCGCCTTCGGTCTGCTCTCCGGTGAGACCGGCGTGCATCGCCTCGTCCGCATCTCGCCCTTCGACTCCGCCAAGCGTCGCCACACCAGCTTTGCCTCCGTGTTTGTCTCGCCGGAGATCGACGACTCGATCGTGATCGACATAAAGCCCGAAGAGCTTCGCATCGACACCTACCGCTCCGGCGGAAAGGGCGGCCAGCACGTCAACACGACCGACTCGGCGGTTCGCATTACGCATCTCCCAACGGGCATCGTGGCTGGTTGCCAGAATGAGCGCTCGCAGCACAAAAACAAAGAGAAGGCGATGAAGCTGCTCCGCTCGCGCCTTTACGAGTACGAGCTTGAAAAGAAAAAAGCTGCTACCAAAAAACTCGAAGACTCGAAGCTCGATATCAAGTTTGGCTCGCAGATTCGCAGCTATGTCATGCAGCCCTATCGCATGGTGAAAGATCTTCGCACTCGCGTTGAGGTGGGCGATGTGGACCGCGTTCTCGATGGTGATCTTGAGCCGTTCATTCGCGGATATCTGAAGATGCGCCGTGAGGGGGGCGTCCCGGTAGCGGTTGCCGCTGACGACGATATTTAGCACAGGGCGACTTTGCGTTATAAGGGTGTCATCCTGAGCGAAGCCTCTCGCAGCCTCACCGCGAGAGGTGAAGTCGAAGGACCTGCGCCTCCTTTACTTACCGCAACAAATCCGCTGTGACCTGCCGAGATTCCCAGGCATCCAATTCACGCAGATCCAGGAGGATTGGAGAATGGCAATGACCCCGGAAAATCCAGGCACGGAAGAACTGATCAAGCAGCTCAAGGCGCTGCTCAATGGTGGTCAGGCTCACGCTACCTTCGAGGACGCCGTCAGAGACTTCCCCGAGGAGCATCGCGGCACCGTCCCGCAGGGCCTTCCGTACTCTGCCTGGCAGCTTGTCGAGCATCTTCGGATCGCCCAGCGCGACATTCTCGAGTTCAGCTCCCCACCGACCGGTGGCTATCAGCCCAAGGCGTGGCCCGACGATTACTGGCCGAAGTCCCCAAAGCCGGCCTCCGCGCATGCGTGGGAGATGTCCATCTCCGCCATCCAGAAGGACCGCGAGGCATTCGAAGCCCTACTTTCAAAGCCGGGCGCGGATCTCTACAAGCCATTCCGCTGGGGAGAGGGGCAGAACCTTTTGCGTGAGGCTCTGCTCATCGCAGATCACTCGGCCTATCATGTGGGCGAGCTGATCATGCTTCGCCGGCTGCTCGGGATCTGGCATAAGTAGACTGTTTCAGGAAGAAAGAAGAGTTCTGGATGAATGAACCTGAAGTGATTCGTGAGATGCTGGGGCATCCTCCCTCTAATCCACGCACAATCGCGGTTATCGGCCTTTCGGAGAATCCCGGCAAACCCAGCCACTACGTCTCGCAATATATGCAGCAGCATGGATACCGCATCCTGCCGGTGAACCCTCAGCTGGAATCCGTACTTGGGGAGCGTTGCTACGCTTCTCTTTCCGACCTGCCGGTCAAGCCGGACGTTGTGAACGTGTTTCGACTCCCGAAATTCATCCCCGCCATCGTCGACGAGATGCTTGCACTTGGCCTGAAAAACCTCTGGGTTCAGCAGGGAATCGTCAACACCGAGGCAGCCCAGAAGGCCGAGGCCGGCGGAATTAAGGTCGTGATGGATCACTGCATCATGATCGAGCACCGCCTCGCAAGACTCGGCTGATCTTCCTTCCTCTCTTGAGCGAAAGCCTACAATAGACACGAATGAACATTCGCCGACATCTTGTTTGCTTTCTGCTCCTGGTCTGCGCCTTCGCGGTTCCATCTGCACGATCTCAGATCAAGGTCGTCGGTGACGGCGGTCCGGGTCCTGTCAAGGCGCAGCACCTTACCATCGAAATGGTCTCTCTTGCCCCGGCCATCGCTCCCGGCGGGACGCTCGACGCAGGGCTGGTCATCACGCTCGAAGATAAGTGGCATGTCTACTGGATCAATGCAGGAGACTCAGGCGAGCCTCCGCGGATCAAGTGGACCCTGCCTGCCGGAATTACCGCAGGCAAGATGCAGTTCCCGATTCCCAGCCGCCTTCCGCTTGGTCCCCTCATGGACTTCGGTTACGAGGACGAGGTTGCCTTTCCGGTAAAGCTGACTGCGGCGAAGAATCTGAAGCCCGGTCCTGTGCACCTCGATGCCCATGTGGACTGGCTCGTCTGCCGCGAAGTCTGCATTCCCGGTAAAGCTCATCTTGGACTCAACCTCAAGGTAGATCCCAGGGCGACCGCTCCGGCAAAACCTGTAGGCGCCCTGGGGGAGGCACTCAACCTCATCCCGAAGCCGCTCGACCCCGACATGAAGTTGACCATCACGGGTGGTAAAGACGAGTACGTGTTGGACCTGATCACCGGGGACAAGATCACAGATGCCGAGTTCTACCCCTATGATGAGCAACTGATCGAAAACGCGGGTGATCAGACGGTAGAGCCACTGAGCAATGGCGTCCGTCTCCGCGTGCCTCGGTCCACCGAAACCCCGAAGCTTCCCAAGCAACTGCGGGGAGTTATTAAACTCGACGACGAGACGGCCTATGACGTCAGCGCCCCAGTGGTGGCGGGCGAAGTTCCTCGCCGTCCCGGCAGCAAGGCCTCTGCCGCAGGCACTTCCAATCTGACTACGGCCACAGCACTTGGACTCGCCTTTATCGGCGGCGTCATCCTCAACCTGATGCCCTGTGTCTTTCCCGTGCTCTTTCTTAAGGGACTGGCGCTGGTGCAGTCGTCCGGGGAAGAGCGTGGCCGTCTGCGCAAGCACGGAGTCGTCTACACACTTGGCATCCTGGTCTCCTTCTGGATTATCGTCGCAGCCCTGCTAGCTCTGCGTGCCGGAGGTAGTGAGGCCGGATGGGGATTCCAACTGCAGTCGCCGGTCTTTGTCGCAATTCTCGCGCTAGGAATCTTCTTCTTCGCGCTCTCGCTGGCCGGTCAGTTTGAGCTAGGTCTATCCCTCACTAGCGTAGGTGGCACGCTCGCTCAAAAGCAGGGTTATACCGGGAGCTTCTTCACTGGCGTCCTTGCAACTATCGTCGCCACCCCCTGCACCGCACCTCTTATGGGGGCTGCTATCGGGTTTGCGCTCGCACAGCCACCGCTGATCACCTTCGCTATTTTTACAGCGCTCGCTCTCGGGCTCGCTACGCCCTATCTTTTGCTCAGCTTCCAGCCAGCGTGGACAAGGCTTCTCCCAAGACCGGGCGCATGGATGGAGATTCTTAAGCAACTTACGGCCATTCCGCTCTTCGGAACCGTCATCTGGCTGCTGTGGGTGTACGGCCACCTGTTTGGCACAGACGGCGTCGATCGGATTGCATGGCTTTGCGTCAGCCTGCTGCTGATCGCGATAGCCGGTTGGGTGCTCGGGCGCTGGCCTGCACGCTGGCCTGGCGTCATTGCTGCGGTCCTGATTGGCGTTGCCGCTCTCGGCGTCGCACTCCGCCACCCCAAAGACACAACCCTCGCGTGGCAGCCGTACTCTGAGCAAACCCTCAGCCAGGCCCGATCTGAAGGCAAACCCGTCTTTATCGACTTCACCGCTGCATGGTGCCTGAGCTGCCAGGTGAATGAGCGCCTGGTGCTGCGTTCGGAAGACGTCCAACGTGAGCTCGCAAACAATAAAGTCGTTCTCATTCGCGCAGACTGGACCAAGTACGATCCGGCGATCACGCGCGAGCTCGCCTCTGTAGGACGTAGCGGAGTTCCAACCTACGTGATCTATCCCGCAGGAAAAAGCGCTCCTGACGTGTTGCCGGAGTTACTTACGAAAGACATCGTCCTCAACGCTCTCAAGCAAGACACGCGTCCATGAGCCTTACAGACGAGCAGCAGATTCGCGCAGCCATCGAGCGATGGCTGGATGCCTCTCGCAGAGGCGATCTTGCTACTGTCATGAATCTGATGACGGACGATGTCGTCTTCCTTACGCCCGGCAATCCGCCGATGTCCAGGGCTGATTTCGAACAGCGCTCCCTCGCGGCGATAGGTAAGGTGAGCATCGATGGCAACGCGGACGTGCAGGAGATTACCGTCTTTGGCGATACCGCCATCTGCTGGAACTACCTTGCGATCACCATCACTCCCGAAGGTGAAGCGCCCGTCCGACGTGCCGGAAATGTGCTTTCAGTCTTTCGGCGTGGTGAAGATGGTCAATGGCGCATCTGGCGTGATGCCAATCTCCTGGGACTGGTCCAGGAGAGCGAGTAGGGGACCGGATTTACGTCGGATGCACTGTCGAAGTGAGCACTACGCAACAGGCAATCAACCCCGCTTGGAGCGCTTGATTCGCTCAATCTCTTCCATACGTTGCGCCAGCAGCTTCTCGCGTCCTTCGTTCGTCGGCGTGTAATAGCGCCGCCCTGCTAGTGACGGTGGAAGGCACTCCATGTCTGCGACACGGCCTTCCACATCATGCGCATATTGATAGTCTCTGCCGTAGTCCAGATCCTTCATCATCTTCGTCGGAGCATTTCTCAGGTGAAGAGGAACCGGCTCCGCAGCCGTAGCCTGAATGTCGCCTCGAACCGTGTTGTAGGCCACATAGACCGCGTTCGACTTCGGCGCCAACGCAAGGTAAACGACCGCCTGCGCGAGAGCCAGCTCTCCCTCGGGATGGCCGAGGAAGTGCATTGCATCTTTGGCCGAGAGGCATAGATTCAACGCCTCAGGCGCAGCCAGCCCGATGTCTTCCACCGCCATCCGGACGACGCGCCGAGCGACATACATCGGGTCCTCACCGGCTTCCAGCATCCTTCCCAGCCAGTACAGCGCGGCGTCCGGATCGGAGTTGCGCACGCTCTTGTGCAGAGCCGAGATGATGTCGTAGTGCTGCTCACCCTTCTTGTCATACTGCAGAACCCGCCGCTGCAGAGCCTCCGCGGCGATTGCCTTCGTCAGCACCTTCGCCTGGCGGCCCTCTACTAAGCGCACGGCAACCTCCAGCGCGTTCAGAGCATTCCTTGCATCTCCGCTTGAGTAGGAAGCAATCGTCGCGAGAGCGTCGTCTTCCGCAGTTACTCCTGAGGCTCCGAGTCCGCGCTCAGGGTCCTGCAGCGCCCGCTCCAACAATCCGACAACCTGGTTCTCAGTCAGTCCAACCAGGGTGTACACACGACAGCGCGACAGCAGAGCGGAGTTAATCTCAAACGACGGATTCTCCGTAGTCGCCCCAATCAGCCGTATCGTTCCTCGCTCCACATACGGCAGAAAGGCGTCCTGCTGGGCCTTGTTGAAGCGGTGAATCTCATCGACAAACAGGATGGTGCGCGAGCCCATGTGAGCTGCCTTCTCGGCATCCACCATGACCTGCTTGATCTC
Organism: Edaphobacter sp.; assembly: GCA_035760765.1. Classification (GTDB taxonomy): domain Bacteria; phylum Acidobacteriota; class Terriglobia; order Terriglobales; family Acidobacteriaceae; genus Edaphobacter. The sequence continues at coordinate 6,115 of DASTSJ010000436.1, forward strand.
CTTGATGCCGCTCAGGACGGCGGAGAACTCGATAAAAGTCGCATGGGTTCGCTGCGCGATGATCTTGGCCAAAGTCGTCTTGCCTGTTCCCGGAGGCCCCCAGAAGATCATCGAAGTCGGATCATCATTCTCAATCGCGACGCGCAGCGGCTTGCCTCGACCCAGCAGATGCTCCTGGCCCACATACTCCTCCAGCGTGCGCGGCCTCATGCGCTCAGCGAGCGGCGCATATGCCGATCCGCGTGAACCCGCCGCTACGGGCGCAGTATCGAACAGGCTCATCGCGTCGCTCCCGTCGGACGTCGGCGAAGTGGCCCTGGAATCTGCGGCACAACCTTTCTTGTATCCATCGATCGTTGCCGCGACGCCTCATACAGCAGCAGCGACGCCGCCACCGCTGCATTCAGGCTCTCCACAGGCCCGGGGCAGGGAATCGTAATGCTCTCGGCGCCGAGCTCCATCCACTCCGGCGAAAGGCCCGCTCCCTCATTTCCGATCAGAAAAGCGCATGGCTCTGTCAGGCTGACCTCCTGTGCACGCAGTACACCACTCTCCGTCGAGCCTACGGCAGCGAAGAGGCGAACTCCCCGCTCATCGACCGCCTTAGCGATCTCTTTGCTCGTGGCGGTAGCCACCGGCATACGAAACACACTTCCCACACTCGCCCGCAGTGCCTTCTGATTCCACGCACTCACAGTTCCCGGCGTGGTGATCACACCGCTCGCCCCAAATGCCTCTGCCGATCGAATGATCGTTCCCAGATTGCCGGGATCCTGCAGGCCTGCCGCAACGACGATCAGCGGCTGCTCCTGCTGTTCGAAGATGTCAGCCATCCCAAACTTTGGAGGCGCCACAAGCGCTGCGATGCCCTGCGGAGCACGTGTCTCGACCGCGCTGCGAAACACCTCCATGCTGAGTCGAACGATCTCCGTTCTTGCGTCGACTCCCGCCGGAACCGCCTGATGCTGCGTCAGAAAGATCGTTCTGATCTCGAGGCGGCTGCGCACGGCCTC
>DASTSJ010000437.1:0-6139 GCA_035760765.1 Edaphobacter sp.
GGGTGAGGAACATCCGGGTGCGATAGACATGCTCGATCGAGGACCCGGCGTTTTTGAGCGCAGCAGCGATCAGGGTGAGGCATTGGTCTGTTTGCTCGGCTACATCCTTGTCGTCGGACCCTACGGGACCGGTTCCAGAGACGTGAACGAAGTTGCCGATCCGCACGGCGCGAGAGAAGCCGATGATCGGCTCGTAGGGGCTAGTGCCAGGAATGTTGGTGCGTTTCATGCCTCGGATTGTAAATGGGTCAGGTATGATCGGCTGCATTCAGACGCAGCACGGGAGGACGGGCCGGGTGTGCTTTTCAGCAACGGCAAACTTTGTGGGAAGTGGAGTTCTGGCGACCGCGGGAGCGGCGACGCTGACCCGCGTCAAACATAAGCGGGAGTTGATGTTCGCTTCACTGCCTACTCTGTTTGCGATTCATCAGTTCATCGAAGGCTTTGTGTGGCTGGGTCTTGAGGGTGCGCTTTCTCCAGGGGTGACCCACAAGATGGGTGCAGCTTTCATGCTCTACGCTCAGGGCCTGCTGCCTTTTGTCATTCCATTGAGTGTGCTGCTCTTCGAGCCGAATCGGAAGAGCCGAGAAAGAATGGCACCGTTCCTCGTACTCGGCACGGCTACGACGCTGTACATGCTATGGGCGCTTATTGCCTATCCCACGCAGATCTTTGTCAGGAACCACAGCATTGTCTACATCAATGACGGAACGAATAACAACCTGCTTGCAGTGCTTTATGTGATTGCGACCTGCGGTTCACTGTTTTTTTCGAAGGTGCGGGATATGGTGATCTTCGGTGCAGCGAATCTGGCGATCCTGCTGGTTGTGATGGCCGTCAAGCGATACGCGTTTACGTCTCTATGGTGTGCCTACGCGGCAGCGGCCAGCGTGATCATTCTCGCGTATTTCTGGAAGAGCCACCCCAAACGGCCGTTTCTGTATGGCGAGGGGCTTTGGGGCTGAGATGAGCTGAGATTAAAAAGATAAGCGGAGAGCCGTTTGAGTGACCGGCTCTCCGCTGTTGTTTTTCCCTCGTGCTAGAGGCCCTTCTTCACCAGGAAGAGGATAAGGTCCTTGACGCGGTTGGAGTAGCCCCATTCGTTGTCGTACCAGCTGATGATCTTGCCGGTGTTGCCGATGACCTTGGTCAGCTTGGAGTCGAAGATCGACGAGAGGGGGTTGCCGCGGAAGTCGCTGGAGACCAACTCCTCTTCGGTGTAGCCCAGGATTCCCTTCATCGGGCCTTCGGCTGCAACCTTGATTGCGGCGTTGATGCTCTCGACGGAGACGGGCTTTTCAGCCAGGAAGGTGAGGTCGACGACCGAGACCGTCGGGGTCGGGACGCGGATGGAGAAGCCATCCAGCTTGCCAGCCATCTCGGGGATGACGAGCTTAAGGGCCTTGGCGGCACCGGTGCTGGTCGGGATCATCGACAGGGCAGCAGCGCGGGCGCGGCGCAGGTCCTTGTGGGGAGCGTCGAGCACAACCTGGTCGTTGGTGTAGCTGTGGATCGTGTTCATCAGGCCATTGACGATACCGAAGTTGTCATTCAGCACCTTCACGACCGGCGCCAGGCAGTTGGTGGTGCAGCTGGCGTTGGAGATGATGTTGTGCTTGGCCGCGTCATACTTGCCTTCGTTGACGCCGAGAACGATGGTGATGTCCTCGTTGCTGGCCGGAGCGGAGATGATGACCTTTTTGACGGTGGAACCGAGATGGGCCTTGGCCTTCTCCGCGTCGGTGAAGAAGCCGGTGGACTCAACGACGATCTGTGCGCCGACGGAGGCCCAGTCCAGCTTGGAGGGGTCGCGCTCGGCGAATACCTTGATCTGCTTGCCATCGACGGAGACGAAGTCGGGTCCGTGCGAGATGTCGTGGTGCAGATTCCCAAGGATGGAGTCGTACTTCAGCAGGTGTGCGAGCGTGGCCGGCGTGGTCAGGTCGTTGACGGCGACGAACTCGATGTCAGGGTTTCCGAGAGCGCTGCGGAAGACGTTCCGCCCGATGCGGCCGAAGCCGTTGATACCTACCTTTACAGCCATGATTACGGTTGCTCCTATCGTTACCGGTTTTGTTGTTTATACGTTTTGTCTATTGTAAAACGCCGCAAAGGCGGCCTTCTTCACAACAACAGAAAAAGATGCCGGGCCATCAGCACCGGATGCTACCACCCGGTGACGCGGGATCGCAAAGGGAACAACACGCCGTGTATCGCAAGTGGTTCACAGATTTGCGAGCGCCTTTCACCGTGTGTTACAAGCGACATATGCGCGATCTGCGCGATTGGATAAGCGAAAAGATGAGACGACGCCCAAGACGTGGACCGAATGATTCGGAGTCCACGGGCAAGAGCGGACAGGAACTGCCCGCAAATCAACCCGCTCCCCTGCGACCCTCCTACCCGGAGCCGGTTACAGGCACAGAGCCGGAAGCGGCTGTGTCGGAACCGATGCCCGAGCCGGCTACAGAGGTGGCTGAGCCGTCAGCCCCGGAGCTCGAGTCTGGCAGAGAGCCGGCAGCAGCTGACCTGGAGCCGGTCGCTGATGAACGGAAGATTGTCGTGGAGACGCAGCCGGATTCCGTGGCAGTTGCCCCGGCCGAGCAGCCTGCGGTTCGGTCGCCAAAAGGTTATGTGGTCCTGACCATCGGCCTTCCCGGTTCTGGCAAGACAACCTGGTACAAGCGCCGCGGTGTAACTCCGCTTTCGAGCGATCTGCTGCGGACCATTCTCTTTGACGACATCACCGAGCAGCGCTACCAGGGCCTGGTATTTTCAACTCTCCGCAGCCTTCTGCGGGCGAGGCTGATTGCCAAGATGCCTTGGAACTATGTGGATGCCACCAATCTGTCGCCGCATGAGCGCAGGCAGTGGATCCGGATGGCCAAGAGCTTCGGCTACGAGGTCCACGCGGTCTTCTTTGATGTTCCTCTGGCGGTGTGCATGGATCGCAACCGGAAGCGCGATAGGTCCGTGTCGGATGAGGTGATGCAGAAGATGTCGGAACGTCTGCGGCCACCGAACTTTAAGGAAGGTTTCGACAAGATTACGATTGTCCGCGTGAAGGGTCATGCCGTGACCCCTGTCGAACCTCCAGGCGACGGCGAGCAGCATGGTGCGGAATCCGACCCGGAGGCCGCGCAGTAGGGAAACACAGACGATAAGGGAGACAGCATGCCCACTCGAGGCGTCGAGTTCGCGAAGGTGAGCTACACGCCGGAAGGTGGGCATCTTGTTTTGCGGGATGTATCTCTCTCGCTGGCAGCGGGCACAGTGACAGCCTTGCTCGGCAGGAGCGGGTCGGGTAAGACCACCCTTCTGCGGATGGTGAACGCTCTGGTCCGGCCAACTTCAGGCGACGTCAGGGTCGATGGCAGGTCTGTGAGCACGATGCGGACACCGGAGGAGTTGATCACCCTTCGGCGTGGGATCGGTTATGCAATCCAGGAGACCGGTCTGTTCCCCCACATGACCGTTGAACGCAATGCCGCTCTCTCCCTGGAGATTGAGGGGAGGCCGCCGACGGAGCGCGAACACAGGGCACGTGAGGTGATCGCACAGGTGGGATTGGACTTCGATCAAATTCGGGGGAGATTTCCCTGGCAGCTCTCAGGAGGGCAGAAGCAGCGTGTTGGTCTCGCCCGCGCGCTTGCGCTCGATCCGCCGGTGCTACTGATGGACGAGCCCTTCGGCGCACTTGATCCGCTAACCCGCGCCGAGATGCAGGCCATGCTCAAAAAACTTCTTAAGGCAACGCCGAGAACAGTTTTGCTGGTAACCCACGACCTGAATGAAGCGCTGTACCTTGCAGATCGTATCCTGATTCTTGCCGACGGGGGGGTGGTGGCGGATCTATCTCCAGACGAGATCACGGCGTCGGAAAACCCTCATGTAAAGGATTATGTGTCTGCCGTAAATCAAATGGTCAGGCGATGATGGTCATCTTGCAGCGATATGGGTGGGAGATCGCGAGACTGATGTTTGAGCACCTCTGGCTCACCGTTAGCGCGATGCTGCTCGCTGTGTTGATCGGGCTACCTGTCGGCATCATCCTGACGCGGCGCCCACGGTGGGCTAAGCCGGTGATCGGAGTCGCAAATGTCATCCAGACTGTGCCAAGCCTGGCACTGTTTGGTCTTCTGCTTCCCGTTCCTTGGCTGGGGGAGAATGCCGCTCGGCTGGCAATTCTTGCGCTGACGGGCTATGCACTTCTGCCGATCCTCCGAAATACGTATGTAGGAATTGAGAGCGTTAGCCCTGAACTGATTAGTGTGGCCGATGCGATGGGGATGACCGACTGGCAGCGACTGCGTAAGGTGGAGCTTCCTATCGCGGCCAGTGTCATTCTCGCTGGTATCCGAACGGCAACCGTGGTCTGTGTCGGCGTGGCGACGATCGCGGCGGCAATCGGGGCGGGCGGCCTGGGTGAGCTGATCTTTCGGGGGGTGGCCAGTGTCGACAACGGTCTGGTGCTCGCGGGTGCCGTTCCGGCAGCACTGCTGGCACTCGCAGCGGATGCCGGATTGGGCTGGATCGAAAAGAAGCTGGCGGTCCACCAGCCATGAAGCTCGTTCGGAGCTGGCGGCAGCCTAACTTTGTGCGAGCGGCTTGTTTGCTCCTATTGTTCGCGATGGGGTGCGCGCCTCCGCGGTCCTCGCGGGTCACCATCGGAGCGAAAAACTTCACCGAGCAGGTTGTGCTAGGTGAGCTGCTGGCGCAGGAGATTGAGGCAGTCACCGGGCGGCCTGTGGATCGCCGCTTCTACCTTGCCGGAAGCTATCTCTGCCACCAAGCGCTGATCAGCGGGCGTATCGACGGATATGTGGAGTACACAGGCACAGCACTGACGGCAATCCTGAAGCAGCCGTTGCCGCCCATGGGGCAACGAGATGAGGCAACCGTGTATGCAAGGGTCAAGCAGCTGTATGAGCAAAGATACAAGGTTCGGGCGGAACCCGGTTTAGGATTCCAGAACACCTTTGCGATGGTCGTTCGGGCGGATGATGCTGAGAAACTTCACCTGAAGACGATCTCCGATGCCGTTCTGCATGCTCCGCAGATGAAGCTTGGAGTAGGGTATGAGTTCGAGGAGAGGCCCGATGGGCTCCGGGGCCTGGAGCGGGCCTACGGGCTCAGGTTCGATGGTGATCCCCGGACGATGGATCTCGGGTTGTTGTATCGCGCGCTTCTATCTGGGCAGGTGGATATGGTCGCGGGAAACTCCACGGATGGGCCGATCAGGGCGCTGCATCTCGTCGCCCTCGTGGATGACAAGCATTATTTCCCGCCTTACGAGGCCATCCCACTCATTGGCGAAGACTCTCTAAAGAAGCATCCAGAGATTCAGGTGGCCATGGACAGGTTAGCGGGGAAGGTGAGTGAAGATGAGATTCGGGGAATGAACGATGCTGTCGATGGGCAGCATCGGGATGTAGCGGAGGTTGTCCGGGAGTTTCGTCGGTCCCATGGACTCTGAGGTGGTCAGTGACAGTGTGACTGCTCGGTAGGATAGTGAGGAGAGCGGCGCGAGATCAGGACGGAGGTGCGGAATGGCGCATGAGCGGGTTGAGCCCTGGCTAAGGGGAACTTTGACCGAGGTAGATCCGGTAAGGCGAGCGGTTCTGCACGCCTTACAGCTCGCCGCAGAGGATGTCGCGCGGTGGTGCGATGTTCTGAATGGTGATCAGATGGAGGCTCGACCGATGGGGCTTACGCCGGTTGGCTTCCATGTGCGGCATATTGCGCGATCGCTGGACCGGCTGCTGACCTACGCGGAGAACCAGCAGCTCTCCGAACGCCAGTTGCAGCTTCTGAAGACCGAGGACGAGGCCATCGATCGCGAGGCGACCCTGATGGAGTTTGCCGAGGCGATTGAAGTTTCGAGCAAGCGCATCCTCGCATTTTCAGAGAAGAGCTATGACCAGCCGCGTGAGGTCGGAAGAAAGAAACTTCCGACGACCGTGGGCGGACTGCTGATTCACTGCGCCGATCACACTCAGCGCCATGTCGGTCAGGTGGTGACGACCGCCAAGATCGTCCTCGCACTGCGCGAGGGCTGAGCGCCTTCAGTGTTTGCCGTTCAACAATCCACCGAGGATGTTCCCGAGCGGATCAGCTTGATTCTGCTTGCTTCTGGCAG
>DASTSJ010000438.1:0-9146 GCA_035760765.1 Edaphobacter sp.
GCCCACGGCTTCGATGGCTGCGCTGCGATCATGCCCGAGAACCTGATTCATCTGGTCGAGCCCAAACTGATCGTGTCCCGCGGGCACGGGCGTGTGGGTGGTGAAGACGCATCGCTGGCGGATGCTTTCCCGGTCCGCATCGGTGGCTTCGCTCAGCGGCCTGCTCTGCAGCCGCTCTTCCAGCAGCCCGATGGTGAGCAGAGAGGCGTGCCCCTCATTCATGTGGTACACCTCTGGCCGTACACCCAGCGCCTGTAGCAGCAGAATCCCGCCCAGCCCAAGAATGGCCTCCTGGCATAGCCGGTAGTAGGTATCCCCGCCGTAGAGGTGATCTGTCAGCCTGCGGTCCCAGGGGTCATTTCCCTCTATGTCACTATCGAGCAGAAAGACCGGGACGATATGACCGGTTACGCCAATGACGTCGTAACGCCATGCGCGAAGCCTGATCTGGCGTTCCTGCATGCCGAGCGTGAGGATCGGGCCAGCCTCGGGAAGCCGTTCCGGCGTCCACGGGACATCGGTCTCAGTCTGCTGCCCGGCATCGGAGAGCTGCTGACGGAAGTATCCACGCCGGTAGACGAGTGAGACCGCAACCATCGGTGCTGAACCGTCAGCTGCCGAACGCAGCGTATCGCCTGCGAGCATACCGAGGCCGCCACTATAGGTTGGAAGTTGGGGGGACAGCGCAATCTCCATGGAGAAGTACGCGATGGTCCGCTTTGAGAGATCGAAATCTGCGGACGGGAATTCAGAGATGCTCATGACAGTCATAATCCTCGGGTCAACCGGATGCGTGAAGCGGGCGGTCTGATCTCTCGGCTCGCGCCCGTGATGCGCGCCTGAACGCAAAAATCCAATGGACTTGCGGGAAGTGTACCAAACCCCCCGATGAATTGAATGTGCCGCATCGTGCACACGTCGGCATCCCAAGGGGGATTGACAAGAGCCGTGAGGGGGCTAAGCGATAGATCGCATGCCGATTCAACCTGTGGAAGATGTGGAAAACAAGGCAGAAAGCGGGACTTCTACCGGGACAAAGTCGCATTGAGAGCAGCGTCAAGAAGCTGCCATATCTGTTCCATCCAGGCGAGATGCTCCGGTTTCATCAGGACGGAGCGCAGACAAGTGACTTGCGCATCCGGAGGACCTGAGAAGGATTGCTCCGGGAAAAATCGAACGGGAAGTGTGGCCAGCGCAAGATGAAGATTGCGCTCTGCTGCCGCCTCAAAGGCGCGTTGTGCAAGCGCGGAGGCCGACCCCGGGTTTCGATCAGGGCTGCGCACGGCATAGAAGACGATGTCGAGTTGTGGCGGCGCGATTGGAGCAATCAACCGCTCGTCTTTCAGAATGCGCTCATAGAAATCGAGTGCAGCCGCACGGCCGGCACTGATGTTCCGGGCAAACTCGCCATCGCGATTGTAGGGCAGCAACCGCTGCGTAGCCCAGAGAGCGACGGCAGAAGCTCCAGCCCTGGAGCATTCGAGCGAGATCTCACCCAGGTGAAGCTGCTTCGATGAGAAGTAGGTATAGGGAGAGCCGTGTTTGTAGAATCGGCCCACGGCTGGATCCCGGAAGAGCACCGCGCCGCAACCATAGGGTTGCAGACCGTGCTTATGCGGATCGACCACAATGGAATCGACCTCTGGAATTCGGTCGAAGGCCGCGCGAGCTTCGCTGCCGAGATTGTTCGCGAGGGTAAAGTAGCCGCCGTAGGCTGCATCTGCGTGAATGCGGAAGCCGTATTTCTTTTGCAGCTCCAGGATCTCAGGCAGCGGATCGATTGCGCCTACAGCAGTGGTACCCACCGTGGCGACGACGGTTCCGATTTCGCCGGTCTTCAGCGCTTCTTCCAGGGCAGCGATATCCATGCGGCCGGTACGATCGGACGGAATCGAGTTAAATGCAAGTCCCAGCACACCACTGATGCGGCTGTGGGTGTAGTGCGCCTGATCGGAGGCGGCAATTCCAAGGCCGGGATGAATCTGTCCGGAGACCCAGAGCGCTTCCAGATTCGCGAAGGTCCCTCCCGAGGAGAGGTGGCCGAGATATTGCGGGAAGCCGAACATCCTTGCCAACTCTGCAACGGCCTCAAGCTCCATGGCAGAGCTGGCGCGGCCTCCGTCGAGTGCGTGATTGTTCGGATTGACGGACATCGCGAGCGCGTATGCTGCACGAGCGATGGGATGCGGGGGCTTCAGCATCTGGCCTGCATAGAGCGGATGGCCATAAGGATAGTTGTCGTGCATCCTTGTAGCGACCTGCTGCAGGACTGCGGCAGCGTCCGCGCCCAGGGTGACTTCAGGTGCCGGAGGAAGATCGACGAAGCCAGCGTCGAGTTGCGACTGAGCATCGCGCAGAAGATCGAAGATGTCATGGTTCGATGACATGTCTGGAGACATTATCGAACGTATCAGAAGCCAGGCGTCACAAAGCCGAACTTCAAGGCGTATCCTACTGCAATGGCCGCAAGAAACGCCACGATGGTCCATGTGGTGTTGCACATGCGCTTGCGGAGCGCCTGGACGATCACAATGGCAAGGAACGTACCGATTGCGAGCAACAGGCCGTCCGGGACGAAGTAGCGATTGACTCCTGCAGCAGAGGGCGTGGTAGCCCAGTGGTGCAGATTGAACGGATGCAGAAAGCTGCCGAGCGCGAAGATACCGAGAAAGAGCAGGAACTGGGCGAAGGTGAGGAAAGCTTTCTTCATTCGCTTACCAGATGCGGAAGATGAACTTCGGATGGCTCCATCTTACTTTGCATCTGCCTCAGGTTGAAGTACGTGAATGGTATGCAGCCAGGTTTCCACCAGCGCCGGCCAATGCGTGACCGGCAACGAGGTCGGACGAAGACCATAGCCGTGCCCTCCTTCGGCGTAGACATGCAGTTCAGCGGGAACCTTCAACTGCTTCAGCGCCTGGAAATAGACAAGCACATTCTCTTCGTGGACCGGGTCGTCTTCGGCCTGCAGAAGAAATGTGGGAGGCGTGGATGCGCTGGGATCGATGCCGGGGCTGAGTTGGGTGAGGGCAGGGGGCTCTGCGAGATATGCGGGGTAAATCCCAACGACGAAATCCGGCCGCGCGCTCGTCTGGGCGTCGCTGGTTGCCTCGTTCGCTCGCTTTAAGTCAGGATGATTTCCGAGCACGACGACCAGATGGCCCCCGGCCGAGAACCCCAGCACTCCAATTCGTCTGGGATCTAACTTCCATGCTGCAGCATGCGATCGCGTGATGCGGACGGCCTGCTGCGCATCTTCCAGGTCAGAGGTGTCATCCGGGAACCGCTTTTGGATAGGGACGCGATACTGCGCAAGAGCACAGTTGACTCCGATGGAGTTGAGCCACGTGCAGACCTCCGTACCTTCGAGATCGTAGGCGAGGATGCGGTAACCCCCGCCAGGAAAGACAACGATGGCGGCACCGGTATTTTTATCCGCCGGAGCAGGATAGAAGGCAAGAGTCGGCTTGCTGATATTCGTCAGATGGGCAAGCGGCTTACCGGCTACCAGCCGGTCGGTTGGCTTCGTGATGTCGGTCTGCGGGCCGCCGTTGTAAGCCTCAGGCACGCCGTTAGGCCACAGCGGCAGGGTAACCTTCTGGGCGGCCCCATACGTCGCAATCAAAAGACAAGCAAGAAACAAGGAAAGTCGCACGGCACCATAGTACATGCCTCCCGCTCTGCCGCTGCAGGGTTCGGCACTCGCGTCTCCGGCCGAGCAAACAGAGTGAGTGATCAAAAAAGCCCGAATGCGGTAAGGCTCATCGCATTCGGGCTACAGAAGGTGTGTCGCTAAGCCGCTATTTGCTGGCCGAGGAATTGTTTGGCTTTGGCAACCTCTGCATCCCACTTTTTGAGCTGCTCTGGAGTGAGGAAGGCGACCACGCGCTGGCGAATCTCATCGCGATGATTTGTGATTTCCTTCACGATATCGGAGCGCGAGGCACCAGGGTGCTGAGTTTTGTAATCGTCAATTTTGCCGCGAGCCGTCTGGAACGCTGTCTGCAGCTTTTCCTGCTGGTCCGAGCTCAGTTGCAGATCCGATGCGAACTTCTTTACTTCCGAAGCGACTTGCTCACGTTGTTCTTGTGTCAGATTCATAACGATACTCCTAGTTTCGGCCCACCGGACGATGCTGGAGTTTGATTTGAAATTTTCTGCCCGAATTTCAATCTCAAAAGGCCCCAGATCGAAGGAGGGGCTTTTGTCCATCCATCGCACAGTAGCCTGCTGGCCACCCTCGACGCGGACAATTCCGAGTCATGAACGGATTACACATCGGCGAAAGAGGCCCGATGTCATCCACTCCGTTCCCTGCTCTCGATGACATCACTGTGGAATATAGGCTGAAGCAATTATGGTTGGCAAGGGCGCGGGCTGAGAGGCGTCCGCTGCGAATCTATGCATGTTAGCGAACGAATCTTCGTTGTCAAGCAAGCCCTTTAGTCTTCCGCAGTTTAGGCTCTTCGGGCTGCAGCGCTCCTCTCTATTGAAGACCGGACTCGAAGAGCTGATAACGGTGCTCAAGTTTCCACTGCTCCGAAGCTTTCTCGTTTGCCTGAAGGAACGCTGCGCACCTCGGTGTCGGCTTATCGGCTCCCAAGGGCTGGGATGCACATGATGCGTTGATGGAGGTAAAGTCATCCGGCTTTGCCCACAAGCTGTTCCCCGGAAGAAAGCTGTGCTCAAGCGACGTGCGTGCCATGTCCTTCAGATCCAGGTACCCCAGCCGGAACTCGAGCGCAGCGCGCGTGTACTCATGCGTAAGTTCAATGCGCGATACGCCTTCGTCATCGGTCGAAAGCGCAACTGGAACGTGGGCTTCCCTGTAGATCGGGAGCGGATGCATAGGCTTCTGCACGCCAAGAATAAGGTCGTTCGAGCTGAGGTTGATCTCGGTCATGATGTGACGTTCGGCCATTTCCTTCAGCAGAGCGCGAGGGTTATCTTCGTACATCACGTCGACTCCGTGACCGATGCGTTCAGCATGTCCAAGCTCAACCGCCTCGCGGATATGGAAACGAAGACCGTTGGGCGGCACAAGCCCAGGAGCCAGCTCGCCTGCGTGCAGCGTGATGTGAACTCGTGGGTAGACGCTATGAAGATAGTCGAGCATCAGCATCTGCCGGTGATACTCCGACATCGAGAGGTAGCCGTCTTCTGGCATGACGAAGTTGATACCAACGACGAGCGGATGACCGGAATCGAGCTCTGCCTGAATGGTCTCGAAGCCGAGGAGCGTCTGAGCGAAGACCTGCTGCGGCGGAAATCCGCGGAGGATCTGGTAGAGGAAGCGGATCGTTACACCACAGCCCGGAGCGGCCGCAGCTGTCCCGCAGTGCTCGATACGATCACGCGCTGCAAGAGCGTCGGCAAACTCCCTGCGGTCGGCAGCCGCCAACGCACGTATGCCTCCGGCGAGAAGCTGTTCGCGAAGTCGCGCGAGATCGGAGTGACTCGCTCCGGTCGCGTCGCCGGTGCCAGAGGGAAGCTGCCCAGAACTTGACGGCCATGGGATGGAGTACCCGAGCTTCGCCGCCGCAAGGAAATCCGGCGTATGCATCACCTCAAGGTATTGCTCGTTCTGCGCGGCGGCACGGGTGGAGACCTCATCGAGCCACTCCCCAAGATGGCTGTGCCCGAGAGCAGAGAACCGGGCGAACGTTGCGAAGAACTGATCGTGTCCGCTCACACCTGCACTGGGAACAAAGCTTCGCATGGAGAAGTTATCGACCATCCTGTCGTAAAGGTCTTGGTCCTTCAGGGCGTCTTCAGCCCGACGGTTCTCCTCTCCGCAGACAGGCTGGGGCGGCAGACTGCGGGTGGTCGCCGATGGTTTGAAGAGGCTGCGCATTGCCGGGCTGTAGCAGAGGTGGTCTGCAGCCGCCTCCTTGATGAAGGTCTCTGCGTAGATCGCACCTGAGAGGTGCATGTGCAGGTCGCCTCCCTTCGGCATCCTCGAGAGAAAGGCATGGAGTTGAAGAGGATTCTGCTCGGCGGTCTTGAAGACCCGAACAGCCTTCTTCTCCATGTTGCTCGCCTCGCGTAGCGTCTGCCGAGGAACGGGCACGACGGTAGACGTCTGTGCCTTGGCCGCAGCACACAGGCACAGAGAGATCCCAAAGACCAGGCACAAGCTTGGACGAAGCATGGCTTTTCCCTTCAGAGTTGGCTGTAGGGAAAAGGATAGCGCGAGGCCGCATCCGATTCTTCCAGATAGTTTGGAAAGATTGGCTTCGGGTTGCTATACTTACTTTGCGTTTGAGTTGCTGACGCTTTCGTCGGCAGCAAGCTCCCTTACAAAGGCTGATGCAGCAGACGTAACGCCCGGGCGTTCTTGGCGATCCCCGATGAGGCGTTTTGCTTGATTGCCAAGGCCAGATAGCTCAGTGGTAGAGCGCGGCCCTGAAAAGGCCGGCGTCGGCGGTTCGATCCCGTCTCTGGCCACCACTAAGAATCAACGACGTACAAGTGTTCAATTCATAAGCCTCCCGTTCGGGAGGCTTTCACGTATTTTGGAATAAATGCCATGTTTTGAACAACATGTCGCTTTTCGGATGTGGTCGTGTATTGGTCGTGCGCTGTCGAGAAACTTGGCGGCATCACGCCCCAGACGCTTCCCAACCTGATAAAAGACCGTGCGGAACGCTCCTGTAGAGGGCCAGTATTCCTTTGGAGCGTGGTTGCTGGTGACGTCTCATCCCGATGCTTCTCGATTGCGTCTTCGATCGGTCTGCGCGATTAGTTGGGGGCTGAACGGTCGGACACTAACGGGGTAGCTGATTCGGATCGCGGGACGACGTTCTTAGCGCGGAGGCGGCTCCTTGAACGGCACCAAAGCGGTCGCGGTTATGGGTCGTGAACGGCGATGCGAACGAAGTATTCGCCTTTGGCGGGGGCGCTGATCTCCTGGTGGAAGAAGATGCTATGGGGCAAGGGATTGCTTCAGTTCGTCAGGGGGATGACGAGAGTATTGAGGAGGATACCGCTGGGGTCGAAGACGAAGATGAGGAACTCGAAGCCGGCGCTGACTTTGCCGTCAAGATTGCGAAGGAAGGCGATGCCGGCAGGTTCGATGCCGAGCTGAGCTACGATGTCTTCGAGCTCTCGATCGCACTCAACGCGGCACCACTCACGTATCAGGTGTAAATCCGCGAGTGATCGTTCTATCCGAGACATCACCGCCGTTGATTACACTGCCAGAAATCGTTCTGCAGCTTTCTTATCTAGCTCGCCGGCAGTGCCTTCCATGACTACAGTTCCCTTTTCTACCAAATAACTGTAGTCAGCCAGCTTCCATGCAAACTCAAGATACTGTTCAATAAGAATGATCGAAGGCGATCCATCACTTTTAATCTTCAGGATTACTTCTTCGATCTCAGAGATGACAGAGGGTTGAATGCCCTCCGTTGGTTCGTCGAGCATAAGATAGCGAGGACGTGATAACAAGGCCCGGGCGATGGCTAGCTGCTGCTGCTGACCTCCACTTAGATCTCCACCATTTCGACGAAGCATCTGCCGCAGAACCGGAAATAAAGTAAACGCCTCTTCGATTGCATCAACACCTTCGCTTACTCTACTTCCTAAGCCTAAGATGAGATTTTCACGCACTGTAAGCTGAGGGAAGATTTCACGGCCCTGCGGGACAAACCCGATTCCCCGGCGCGCGCGCTTGTCTGCCGAAAGTGGCGTCAGGTCTTCGCCATCAAGAGTAATGGAACCTGATTTTGGTGTAAGCAGCCCGGCAATGGTCTTTAATGTTGTTGTTTTTCCCGCACCATTGCGACCCATAAGACAGACGACGCTGCCAGGCTTGATTGCAAGCGTAACATTGCGGAGAATGTGGCTTCCGCCGTAATAGACGTTTAGCTTTTCAATCCGCAGCATTCGCTTTGTGTCCTCCAAGATAAATCTCGATCACTCGTGGATCATTCTTGATTCTCTCGAAGGGTCCTTCGCAGAGAACCTTGCCCTCATGAAGTACAGTGACCTTCTTAGCAATCTGCTTAACGAATTCCATGTCGTGCTCAATGACAATGATGGAGTACCGGCCAGCAAGCGACAACAACAACTCGCCGGTACGGCGAGTTTCAGTATCCGAAAGGCCAGCAGCAGGCTCGTCGATCAGCAGCACCTTTGGCTCCTGAGCCAGAACCATGCCAATCTCGAGCCACTGCTTTTCACCGTGCGAAAGATTTTCCGCAAGATGATCGCGCCTATCAATCAACCGCACGGTCTCGAGGATGGAGTAAATTCTATCGTTGGCGCTCCGATCTTTGCGATCAAAGAGAGTGGCAAAGACGCCACGATGTTTCCGATACAGCGCAAGCTCGATGTTTTCAGCCACGCTCAAATGGGAAAGGATTGAAGGTGTTTGAAACTTTCTCCCGACTCCTCGTTGAGCAATTTTGTACTCTGGAAGAGCCAGGATGTCGGTCAGGTTATCCAAGATAACGCGTCCGTGCACGGGCCGCGTCTTGCCGCAGATCACATCTAGCAGCGTCGTCTTACCAGCCCCGTTAGGGCCAATCACTACACGCAATTCCCCGGGCTCGATGTAAAAATTCACATTCGTTAGCGCCTTGAACCCATCAAAATCGACGGTGACACCTTCCAGATAAATAATCGAATCAGCCATTAGCGCACTGTCTCCTCTGAGGGTATCGGTTCGGCTTCCGAAGCCTGCGATAGATCCGTGGCCTGTTTTCGGCTCAAAAAGCTCTTAACCTTTTCCCCTAGGCCGATCAAACCGGTGGGGAAGTAGAGAACAGTGCAGATGAAAAGCAAAGCGTATGCATAAAGCCATGTATTGGGAAAAGTCTCGCTAAAGAGGCTTTGCGCTCCATTTACAAGAATGGCTCCGATGACTGCACCGAGCAGCGTGCCTCTTCCACCGACAGCTACCCAGATAACAACTTCGATAGATGGAATGATGCCGACATTTGCCGGAGAAATGATGCCGACCTGTGGAACAAATAAAGCTCCGGCTAACCCAGAGAGTCCTGCAGCCATCGCAAATGCAAATATTTTGAATAGCGCCGGATTGTAGCCGAGATACCGCATTCTGTTTTCTGCAACCCGGATTGCAGCCAGAGTGCGGCCAAAACGGCCTCGAGTGATCCAAATACATAGCAGATACGATAGTG
>DASTSJ010000439.1:0-6436 GCA_035760765.1 Edaphobacter sp.
CAGACCCTCGTTTGAGTCTTCGAAGACGATGACGCGTTCGGGGGACACCCGCATCCGATGTGCGGCCTCCAGGTAGACATCCGGTGCCGGCTTGGCCCGCTTCACCTCTCCGGCCGTAACGATGGTGTAAAAGAGCGGCCGGAGACGAGTCGCAACCAGCGTCGCTTCGACGTTCTTTCTTACCCCATTCGAAGCCACAGCCATGGGAACGACGCCGAACCAGTGTCGCGCCACATCTGCGACAGCCTGTATCTCCTCGATGAGGTGGAGATTTGCGAGGAAGCTCTCGTTGACCGCTCGATAGAAGTCTTCGCGGACCAGCGATTCAACCTTGAAATCAGCCTCGTAGGCATCCAGAAGATCGTCCGGCCCAAGCCCGTGGCGCGTGCTGTACCACTCCGGATCGATCGTCAGGCCCAAAGAGGCAAGCGCCTGCTGCATGGAATACAGATGGACCGGCGCACTGTCGACCAGAGTGCCGTCACAGTCAAAGACCAGGGCGTCGAAGCTCCCTCTCTCTAGTTCGAAAGCCATAACGCGATTCTACCGGGTAGTGGAGGGTCGCTACCCGGTAGAAGACATCTCCTGATCTTGCAGAAACTTACTGATTGACGCCGCTGGCCAGGAAACCACCGTCCACAACCAGAATCTCTCCGGTCACGAAGCTCGCCGCATCGCTGGCGAGGAAGATCGCCGATCCGACCAGCTCCTCCGTCTTTCCAAATCGGCCCATCGGAGTGCGCATCAACAGCTCCTTGCCGCGCTCGCTCTCATCGAGCAGCTTCTGGTTGAGCGCCGTCCGGAAGACGCCAGGTGCAATCGCATTCACGGTCACCCCACGGGAGCTCCACTCCACGGCGAGCGACTTCGTCAGAGCGCCGACAGCAGCTTTGCTGGCAGCATACGCCGTGACCTCCTTCAGAGACACATACGTATTCAGCGACGCGATGTTGATGATCCGACCGTAGCCGCGATCCAGCATGTGACGGCCGAAGATCTGGCACGCACGCAGTGTGCCCGTCACGTTCGTGTCCATGATGTCATTCCACGTCTCTTCAGAGACTGTAAGGGTCGGCTCGCGCTTGATCTTGCCCGCGGAGTTGATCAGGATATCGACCTTGCCGAACTCCTTGATGGTGCCCTCGAACAACGCTTCGAGAGAAGCCCGGTCACCCACGTCGGAGGTGAGGCGAAGCGCGCGACGGCCCTTGGCTTCGATCGCCTGCGCAGCCTCTTCAACCTGCTCGGCGCGGCGTGAGGTCGCAACGACATCGGCCCCGGACTCCGCCAGACCGATTGCCATCGCCAGGCCAATGCCCGAGGTACCGCCTATTACGACCGCCGTCTTTCCGGTCAGATCAAACAATGAGTGCGCCATGGAATTCCGTTCCTCTCCTGCCTGGGTTTATTGGTTTGCTTGCGTGGCCGCTGGAAGCTTCTGGAGAATTCTATCCACAACCTCTTCCGGAGACTTATCGTTGACGATCCGTAGTGCGTCGCTGGGCGGCTCAAGCGTGTTGAGCTGGCTTTCGAGCAGCTTCGGGTTCATAAACTCGTGGTGACGCGCGGCCAGACGTTCCCCGATCAGCTCGGCGGATCCATCCAGCCACACAAAGGTGACCGCCCCGGTGGGCATCCCCTGTTCCAGCGTGTCGCGGTATCTCTGTTTCAGAGCAGAACAGGCAAGAATGCCCTTCTTCCCGTCCTGATACCAGCCGCGCATGAGCAGGTTCAACGTCTCCAGCCATGGCTGCCGGTCCTGGTCGTTCAGGGGGTGTCCCGCTGCCATCTTTTCCTTGTTGGCCGCGGGATGATAATCGTCGGCGTCGGCAAAGGTCGCGCCCGTACGTTCGGCAAGCAATTCGCCGATGGTCGTCTTGCCAGACCCGCTGACACCCATCAGTACAACGATCATTCGTTCCAGCATCCTTTCAGGGACAGACTCTGAGGATACTGCCTCAGAGTCGATTGAGTCTGCCTTACCCCAGAAAGATGGGACGGATGTGCCGGTCAAACAGATTGGTCGTCACGTTTCGGGCGACGCTCTCCTCGTTTGCCTCGAGCGCCTTCAGGTAACGATCGCCCATCTTGGCGGCAACCTTGAAACCCACATGAAGGAGCTGACGAAGGCTGGCATTGTAAGCCGGATTGCTCTGGTCATGCCGCAGCGCGGAGACAAACTGCTCGCTCGTCCAGCCGTTCACCTCATCGGGCGTGGGTAGCTTCGCGGAATCGATGTCGATGACCGTAGCGTACGGCGCGCAGAGCTCCTCACGATGCCCATAAGCCTCGCGATACACCTCTTTTGCTATCTCGAGTCCCTGTCCGCCTGCCTCAGCCAGACCAATGATCTCCTCCAGCCAGGTGGTCCCGGCAGTCTTCACGTGTACGCCCGCGCCTGTGCTCTTCACGGCATCGTGAATGGACTTATAGATCGAGAACTTGTCCGATCCCGAGTGAACGCTTAGTTTCAGATTCGCAGGAAGACCGTACTTCTGCACGGCGAACGCGATGGCAGCGATGTCCTCACGGAACTCGCGGTCAAATTGGGCGACGTCCCCGACGTAATCTACGCCTTTGTTGAAACGGCCCGTGAACTTCGGCGCAATCGTCTGGATCGGAATCTTCTCGTCCGCGATGGCGGCGAGAATGATCAGCAACTCAACTGGGGTCTGCGGGGAGTCCGTCTCGTCCATCGAGACCTCAGGGACAAAGTTCCCCTCGCCCTTCTTCTCCACCAGGTAGCGGTAGATCTTTCCCGCATCCTGCACTGCAGCCAGGAACTTGTTGGCAACTCCGGTGACGAAGGCCTCGTCGGTATGGAATGGCTCCTCGATTCCTGGAATGGCCACCGTACCGATCAGCTCCGGATGGCGACCGACAAATGCCTTCACGTCAGTGGCGTCCGCCGGCTTGCCGATCATGTCGGCCACGTCCAGGGTGAAGAAGTCGCACGGAACAAGAAAACGATCGACCGTGTTCAGATTGATGTGATCCGCATCGAGGTAATAAGGCGCAGTCCAACCAAGCTCTTTGACCGCGGCATCGGCGGCTTCGCGGGTCTGAGACGGATCGCTGCCGATGATGTTGTGCTCGCGGTTGGACTTATTCCAGACAGGGACGACTTCCAGACCGGCCTCTTTCGCCTTGAGGCATGCAGCAAGCTGTGCTTTGGCCTGGTGGGCGAAGCGATCGCCTACCCCTATGGAAAACCTTGGAAGCTGTGTCATTAAATGATTCACCGATGGATGAGATTATTGGTCCAACCAATCATATCCCTATCTTCTCTTAGCAGGCAACCAAAGCCAGAAGAAATCGAATCTGTAAAGGCTACTGCACAAGAACGTTGCATCTAAGTACTCCAGAGCAGGCAGTTCCAAAGGACTCCGCTCTTCACGACCAAACCAATCCAGAGCTAATTTTTTGGCGAAAGGGACCCTACCCATGACTCTGATTCGTTCGTGTCTCCTGGCAGTTGCAGCGGTATGCGTAACCTCCTCGTTGGCAGCCCATGCCGATACTTTCAACTTTGCCGTAAGTGGCAGTGCTGATGGATACAGCGGTTCGGGCGTCCTAACAACGGCGGTGAATGGTTCGGGAGAGTACCTGATCACCGGAATTACCGGAACAGGGGTCACCGGACTCATCGCTCCCGGCGGTTTTCACGGCAACGATAACCTTCTCTTCCCTACAAGCGCACAAACCTTAGACGCGAATGGTTTCAGCTTTAGCGCGGAGAATGGCCCGGATCAGTTTGACGTAAACGTCTACAACAACGGGACGGGCTACTTCGCGTTCTTCCGCGATGAAGATAACGCCACTGGCACTCTACCGATTACGTTCAATGTCACGCCAACGGCCTCGGCCGTTCCTGAGCCCTCCACCCTGCTCCTGATCGGCACAGGTATGCTCGGCGCAGCCGGAAGCGTACGCAGGAAGATCTTCGGAAGCTAGCTCTCTCTCCAGAAATAAAAAAGGAAGGCCCTGGGCCTTCCTTTTTTGTTGTGAACAGCTTCGTCGACTATCGACCGAAGCGACCGCTGTAGGCCCACAATCCGAGACCTGGATTCGAGATGTAGAAGATCTCTTCACCGTCCACCACATTCCAGCCATCCTTCAGAACGGCAGGGTTGTACTTTGCGGTCATATGGGCAAGATCGCCGTACTCAAAGTGCACACTCTCGATCTCCTCCCGGGTAAGGTGACCGGGGCAGTACCGTATCGTGAAACGGCCCTCGGACGATCCGTGGATCAGGTGCGCGGCTGCGCTTAGATTCCCTGCTAGTGCAGGATCCTCTTTGACAAGTGCAAGCGTGCGCGGCGTGCCGCAGTATCCATACTGGCGAATCAGCTTGTCGATCGCAGCATCTTCACCGAACTCGTGCACGCCGGGAGCCAGCACAATCAGCTCCGCCCCATCGGCGAGCGCCATCCGGGTTCTATAGACGCTCTTGTTCCCAAGCCATGTACTGCGGAACTCGTGCGGATCAAGAAAGACAACGGCCTTTTTAATCTCGCGGTCCAGCATCTGGAAGTTGACCTTCAGGGCCAGGGCCGCGGCATCTTCGAAGCACTCCGCATCGTCTCCAATAAATAGGCCGCGGACGGCCAGCTTGCCCTCTGCAGTTTTTCCAACGACAGTGTGCACGTAGAGGATCGGAAGATTGCGGGCGAAGTTGTCGCTCGCATAGTTTAGAACGCGCCGAACCGGCGTATCGGCGCGCCCCATCATGCGCTCCATCCCGTATACCGCTCCAAGGAAGTGGGAACGGTGAATCCCGACGGAGCCACCTGTGCCGACAAAGATGTTCTTGTTGTAGTTGGCCATGCCAACTACCTCATGAGGTACGACCTGTCCGATAGACAAGATGAGGTCGTGGCCGCCATCGCGGAGCAGCTTGTTGACCTGCGCAGGCCATGGGTAATCAACCCTTCCCTCGGAAACTTCATAGAGAAACGAGCCCGGGACCTCTCCCAGAGTAACAACGTCATTGCGCCAGTCATGGACGCGAAACAGATGCTTCGGGGTGCTGCCGTACATCGCGCTGATCTCTGCATCGGTCATCGGCTTGTGTGTGCCAAGAGCTAGAAGCACATCCGTCAGCCGGTCTCCGTAGTACTGCCATGCAAGCTCCGTGAGGGCTCCGGCCTGCGAATGAAACCTGGTAAAGTCCGGGGGGACGGCCAGGACTCTCTTCCTGGCACCGATAGCATCCAAGGCGGAGAATAGGGCTGTACGCAGATCTTCGACCGACATCTCAGTGGTCGGACTGCCAGCGGAAAAATAGAGGCTCATGAGAGTTCATCTTACGCCGGAGACGCACGTGGTAAAACCAATTTCGATTGTTGTAAGAGCTGGGAGAGAGTGATGAACGAACGAGACCTGCAACTTACCGTTCCCGATGGGACAGTCGATGCTGTCCTGCTTACCCCGGAAGATGGAACACCACTCCCCGGTGTCCTGTTTATCCCCGATATCGGAAGCATCCGGGACACGATGCGCCAGATGGCCCGTCGGCTGGCCGATGAGGGCTACACCGTCCTGATGCCTAATCCCTTCTATCGGACCAGCAAGCCGCCGGTCTTCTCGTTTCCCCGCAAACCCGGAGACCCGGCCACGACTGAGCGCATCAAGGAGCTTGCCGCTCCGCTCACCCCAGAAGCGCTCGGGAGGGACCTGCCCGTATATATCGAGACTCTAACCTCACAACCCACGACCGCAAAGGGCAAGATTGGCGCCGTCGGCTTCTGCATCGGTGGTGGAATCGCTCTTCGAGCCGCGGCCATCAGGCCTGATCTGGTAGGGGCTGTTGCCTCCTTTCACGGAGGCGGGTTGTATACACGGGAGGACGATCCTCGCAGCCCGCACCATGTTCTGCCGCGGGTCCAGGCCCGGCTCTACTTCGGGCACGCGACGGATGACAAGAGCATGGATTCTGCTGCCATCGCTTACTTCGAGGAGGCTTTGCGTACCTGGGAAGGACGCTTCGAAAGCGAGACGTATGAGGGAGCAAACCATGGCTGGACGGTGCCGGATAACCCGGCCTACAAACAGCCGCAGGCAGAAAAGGCTTGGGAAAAGCTGACGTCTCTGTTTCGAGAGACTCTTCCATAAAGACTACGGATAGAGAAGAACGGCGATGTTGTACGCGGAGAACGGTCCGTTCGCACTGTCCGCGCATGCGCCGACCACAGCCTGATGGTATTTTCCAGATCGTATGCGGCTCTGCAGCTGCGCCGGGATCTCGTCGAGTCGATCTGCGGTGTAGCGCATGATGTACCAGGGCTTGTTCCGCCCAGGGAACCCCGAGTCCATCGAGCAGGCCAGTCGTGCCTGTGCAACCGTTGAGGTGGCGCGATCAGGATGTACGACTAGTCCCTCATGTGCAAGCGTCCGGTTCACTGCATCTTCCTGCTGGTCAAAGCTGGCGGCCTC
>DASTSJ010000440.1:0-2742 GCA_035760765.1 Edaphobacter sp.
CTTGCCCCGCACATGGATGACTTCGGACTGATGCAGGACCGAATGCCACGCGCCGTCCGCGGACTCGAACTCGGCAGAGGCTCCGGTGCCGCGCAGATGCTCGATGAAGACGTCCTGGACGTCAGCGCCGAGATTGGTGAATCCCCAGGCGATGTGGTCGTTGTGGCCAACGATGACAAAAGGCAGACCGGGCAGCGAGGCTCCAGCGACATGGAAGCTTCCTGAGGGTGCAGGCGAGGCGAGGTCGGTCTGATACCAGATGCCGGGCACCGTCAGGGTCAGGTGCATGTCATTCGACAAGAGAGGCTTTCCTGTCGCCGTGCGGGTACCCGACACGACCCAGTTGTTGGATCCGGCGATGCAGGAGTCGCAGGTCTGCGGCTGGAACTCCCGCGTGAGAGCCAGAATGTCAGCCGCGGAGGCGGTGGGGAGCGCAGGCTGTCTCAGCTTTGTTTGGGACTCATCCAAGGGGATGTCCGGCAGGTCCTGCGGAGCCGTCAGGTCGACGGTAGGCTGCTCCGGGGGATGGTCGCGCCACGAGCCGACAGGGTAGAGATCGGCCACCTGCTCGGGGGAGAGGCGAGAGGCGATCAGTTCGCGGCTCAGCTTGCGGTCAAAATGATTCGTGAGGTCCTGGTACATGGAGAGCCCGACGAGGAGTGAGTCACGGGGCGTCCATGGGGCCGGGGTGTAGCGAAGCACCTTGAACTCAAGGGGAAGATGCTCTCTCTGGAGAGCGATGGAGGCGTTTACCCCGCGAGCATACACCTCGAGATAGTGAAGCTGTTCTTTTGGGATGGCAGAGACAGCGCGGTCTGCTGTGGAGCGAAGCTGCAGATAACGCTGAATGCGATCATGCTGGACGAGCGATGGCCCCAGAACCTCGGCAAGCTCTCCGGCGGCGTGACGGCGAAGAAGATCCATCTGGAAGAGCCGGTCCTGCGCGGTCACAAATCCCTGGGCGAAGACAAGGTCATCGAGCGAGGCTGCGCGGATGTAGGGTACGCCGTGGGTATCCCGCTGAACCGCGACCGGTGCGGACAACCCAGGCACGGCGAGCGCTCCGTCGACCTGTGGCAGCGATGCCTTCAGGACGTACTGTACGTACGTGCGTGCAGCAAAGAACCCCGTTAGACCGAGGATGAGCAGGACGGGAACAGCTATCGTGAGATAGCGGGGCATGGATCGCTGCGGCCGTGGCTGCGATCGCACCGTCCGTTGAATCAACTGCGGCTCATTGTGCTGTTCAGAAAAGCTCATCTCTATGCAAAGTCTAAATGTAGGACGCGGGGCGAGCCGGTGAGGAAACCCGGTGAACCGGCATGGGGGCGACATGAGGCCGCAAGATTTGGTTAACTGGGCTGGAAGGAACAATCGTCACAAGGGGAGAGAGCTTTGGAGTCAGTCGCCAGTATCCACGCAGTAGAGCGGGTGGTACTGCTGTTGCTGGTCATGGTGGCAGCATTTGCCGTGATGGCGAATCGGCTTAAAGTGCCGTACCCCATCGTGCTGGTATTGGCCGGGCTGGTGCTGAGCTTCGTCCCGCACATGCCCAGGATCCCGCTGAATCCCAATCTCGTCTTTGTGATCTTTCTTCCTCCGCTGCTCTACGCGGCAGCGTGGACGGTCTCGTGGCGCGACTTCCGACGACACCTGCTGATTATTTCTCTGCTGGCCATTGGGCTCGTGGGCTTTACCGTCTGGGGAGTCGCGGAGTTTTCCGACCGCTTTATTACAGCGCTGGACTGGAAGGCCGGATTTCTGCTGGGTGCAATGCTGTCGACTACCGACGCGATCGCGGCGACCTCAGTGGCGAAGTCGCTGGGGCTTCCCCGGCGCATTGTGGACATTCTTGAGGGGGAAAGCCTGTTGAATGATGCGACGGGCCTGCTGGCATTAGAGATCGGTCTGCGCCTGTTGGAACAGGGCGATCTGCCTACGGTGCAGCAGGGTGTCTTCCGGCTGATCTATCTGATCGTCGGCGGTCTCGGCATCGGCCTGCTGATTGGTGTTCTGGTCTCGTTCATCGAGAAGTTCATCGACAACGGACCCGTTGAGCTCGTTCTGAGTCTCATCGTTCCTTATGCTGCTTACCTCGCGGGCGAGGAGGCGAGAGCATCCGGCGTTCTTGCAGTCGTGGCGGCTGGTTTGTACCTTAGCCGCCAAAGCGCCCGGATCTTCTCTCCCGCGGTACGCATACAAGTTGTGGGTGCGTGGCAGGCGATGACGTTTGTCCTCAACGGAATCGTCTTCCTGTTGATCGGTCTGCAGATGCCGTACGTGCTTGCAGGAATTAAGTGGGGCTTCAGCAAGACGATCCTGGTGGAGTACGGTGCAATCTTCAGCGTGATGCTGATCGCGTTGCGACTGGTATGGGTGACGCCGGCGATCAAATTCTCAAACTGGGTACAGAGGCTTCGTCATCCGGATGAGGAACAAGTGTCGCCGCGCGAGAGCTTTGTCATCGGCTGGACGGGAATGCGGGGCGTTATCTCTCTGGCAGCCGCGCTCTCAGTACCTGAGGTGATCAACGGCAGGGACTTCGCCCAACGGAATCTTCTTGTCTTCCTCACCTTCTCAGTCATTCTGGTCACTCTGGTGCTGCAGGGGCTGACGCTGCCCACGGTCATTCGCGCGCTCGGTCTCGCCGGCGAAAAAGGAGTCGAGCCAGAGGAGCGCTACGCCCGCGCGCAGGCCATCAAGAATGCAATTGCGTACCTGGAAGAAGGACGACGCAGCGCC
>DASTSJ010000441.1:0-3671 GCA_035760765.1 Edaphobacter sp.
CACTATCCGCATTGCGCAGACACTGGACGCGAACTACGTCGTCATCGGCTCCTACACGGTGAAGAACGGGCGCATCTCAGCGCAGGCCCAGGTTCTTTCGGTCAACGAGTTGAAGATGTCCGCACCGATCGAGGATACAAATGATCTCCGCCGCCTATTGGACGTTCAAAACACCATTGCATGGAAGATAGCCAAATACATCGATCCGCAGTTCAATGTAGCGCAACAGACCTTCCTTGCAGCCTCCGGTCAGGTCCGGCTGAGTGCCTTCGAAAATTACATACGCGGCATCGGCGCCAACTCCACCGAAGAGCGCATCAAGCGCCTTCAGCTTGCCGTCCAACAGTCGCCCAACTATACTGCCGCCCTTCTTGCACTTGGAAAGACACAGTACTCCGAGCGCGATTATGATCACGCAGCGGCCACACTCGAGCGGATCCCGAAAGACGACCGGCTCGCGCTTGAGGCCAACTTCTACCTGGGGCTCGCTCGATTTAATTCCGCCCGCTATTCCGAAGCAGAGAAGGCCTTCAGCTTCGTTGCCAGCCGCCTTCCCTTGCCGGAGGTCGTGAACAATCAGGCCGTTGCACTCAGCCGCCAAGGACACAACGCCTCCGCCCTGTTCCAACGGGCCGTCGCCGCCGATCCAAAGGACCCCGATTACCACTACAACTTTGCTGTCTCTCTTTATCGCGCCGGGGATCGAAGTCAAGCACAAAGCCAGGTCGATCTCGCGCTCAAACTTCGTCCTACAGATCCTGAGGCTCCCTTGCTGAAGAACCTCATCGCGCAGGGTACGACTCCACCTCCGACGTCTGCAAATACGGCGAATCGTACAAGCAGTGGGGCGAACTCAAGCTTTGAACCACTCGAGCGCATCCGACGCACCTACTCGGAAGCCTCCTTCCGCCAAGCTGCCTTTCAGATTGATCAGTTGCGTGCAGCCCGTCTTGCTACCCTGCCCTCCTCCGAACAGGCAGCACAGTACATACAGATGGGGAGCGACTATCTCGCGCAGGGCCTCATCCCTGAAGCCGAACGCGAGTTTCAGGCTGCACTGGCCGCGAGCCCAACCAGCGCTGAAGCACATGCAGGGCTCGCCCAGGTCCGCGAGCGAAGCGAGGATGCAGCCGGGGCACGCACAGAGGCGCAGGCATCCATTCAGCTAAAGCCCAACGCCGCGGCATATTTGGTTCTGGCACGGCTGGAACTCAACAACAATCAGGTTGCGGCCTCCGCAGCCGATGTCGCACAAGCTCTCAAGGTCGAACCGAACAATACCGCGGCGCTGGGCATGAAGCAGGCGCTCGCCGCGCGCGGACAAACGCTGCCATAAGAGACCATGTCATGAGATCACGCCCCGATTCCGTGAGCCGCTTTGCTGTCGGGATAACATTTGCTCTCTTGCTTTTCTTTGTAATGCAGTCACCAGCCGCGGAGCCTGCGCCCGTGCTCAAACTTACGCTTCACGATACGGTGCAGCCTGTGTCTGCGGGATACATGGAACGGGGTTTGGCAGAGGCCGATCGCCGAAATGCCGCGGCCGTCCTCATCTCGCTGGGAACTCCAGGCGGCCTGCTCAGCTCCACACGCGTGATGGTCCATGCCATCGAACACTCGCGCGTCCCCGTCATCATCTACGTCTCACCTGGGGGCAGCCGCGCTGGCTCTGCTGGATTCTTCCTGCTGGAAGCTGCTGACGTAGCCGCAATGGCGCCTGGAACCAACGCCGGGGCGGCTCATCCTATCGTCGAAGGCCGCCAGCTCGACCCAATTCTGAAGCAAAAGATCGAGAATGACGCGTTGGCCTTTCTTCGGTCCTATGTCTCACGACGAGGCCACAACCAGCAGGCTGCTGAAGAGGCCATTCAGAACTCGAGGTCTTACAGCGACGAAGAAGCTCTCAAGCTCAATCTGATCGACATCACAGCTCCCGACGACGCTGCTCTCCTGCGCGCTCTGGATGGTAGACAGGTTCATCGTTTCGATGGCTCTCTCCAGACACTCCATCTCGCGGGCGCACCGGTCATCTTCTTTCCTCCATCGATCCGTGAGCGCATACTTAGCCGTCTGGCAGATCCTGACCTCGCCATCCTTGTACTCGTGCTCGGAGCCCTGCTGATCTATCTGGAGTTCAATGTGCCGGGCACAATCGTCCCGGGTGCGGTGGGCACGCTGCTGGTCATTGTTGCACTCTTCGGACTCAACCTTCTTCCAATTCATCACACCGCGGTCTTTTTACTAATGGCCACCGTTGCGATGTTTGTCTTAGAGGCGAAGTTCACCAGTCATGGGGTTCTGGCCCTGGCAGGAACTCTTTGCCTGATCGTCGGTCTGCTTACACTCGTGGACGGTCCGATCCCGGAGCAGAGGGTGCACCTCTCCACCGCGGTTGCGGCGGGGCTCGGCTTCGGGTCCATCTCGTTCCTGCTCGCATGGATTGCTCTGCGCGCACGTCGCAGCAAAGTGCTCACCGGCCCGGAGGCCATGATAGGAGTGCAAGCAACGGTGCAGCCAACCTTTGGGGATAAAGATGAAAGGGAGTTCCATGTCGAGATTCGCGGAGAGTTATGGAAGGCGCGCTGCTTTTTGCCGGCGACTGCCTTCCCGCAGCCCGGCTCGACCGTTCAGGTAAAAGCGGTCGACGGTCTTGTTCTGCTCGTGGACTGCCCGCCCTCCCGATAACCCGCACTCTATCAATCCAGAGTAGACTGTATAAGCAACAGTTTTCGGTTTAAGGGAGTTTCTGGCTGATGTCGATTGTGTCTCGCTCACAGCGTGTGTTGAGCCTTGTTTTTTGTCTCTTTGCAGCCCTGACGGTCTCTTCTGCCGCTCAGGCCACGAGCAGTAATCCAAAACTCGACAAGCAACTTTCGCGCATCGACCTCGCCATCAACGGTATCGGCGTTTTTACGAAGGATGTCACCGGAAGCAACTACCTTGGCACAAGCTTCACCCAGCACACCGGTTCCACCCTGGGCGCACTGATAACGGTCCGCTACACCAAGTCTCCCTATTTGGGTGGCGAATTTAACTACACCTATGCGCGTTATACCCAAAGCTTTCGCCAGCCAGGAGTAACGACCGGTACGGGCGACGTCTATATCGTCGGCGGCGTACAAAACAACGTCAGCGAATACTCCGTAGGCTACGTCATTCACCCGCCCCACCAGATTCTCGGCGCAAGCCCCTTCCTCGCGGTGGGAGCAGGCTCTACGGCATTTCGGCCAACCAAGGGCGGTGGCGAGGGCCTGAACAGTCAAGCGCGTGCCACCTACTATTATTCGGCGGGCCTGGAGAAAGAGCTTACTCCTCACTTCGGCATTCGCGCGCAGTTCCGCCAGGCGTTTTTCAAGGCTCCCGACTTCGGCCAGAACTTCCTGACCATCCAGAAGCAGACCTGGACCCTCGAGCCGGGGTTCGGCTTCGTCATCCACTTCTAATCTCAGAGACACTTAGACGGTTCTTCAAAGACGTGCCCGTTGCCAGACTCATCCTCGAGATCGAGATTCCTCATGCACAGTCACTCAAGGATCGAAGGCAGGTCGTACGCTCTTTGAAAGATAAGCTTCGCCATTCCTTCAATCTTGCAATTGCCGAGTTGGATTCCGCGGAGGTCTGGAACCGGGCTACTCTCGGCATTGCAGTCATATCCGGTTCGCAGAGCTACT
>DASTSJ010000442.1:0-8228 GCA_035760765.1 Edaphobacter sp.
ACTGATTTGCAGCCGGAGAATCCCTGCCGGGGTTTTCCACAGATGTCATCAGCTTTGAAAACAGATTCTTCGCTTCCAGCGAACAACTGGGTTTCCTTTCGGGCACAAGATGCATCCCATTTATAATCAAGCCAGTATGCCGGCAATGGATGCAGCCGCTCGGCCCTCGATTGAAAGGACCCGATAATGACCAAAGCTGATCTCGTCGACAAGGTAACGTCTCTCGGCGACCTCACCAGGCGCGATGGCGAAGTGATCGTCGATACGCTCTTTGAATCGGTCATCGGCGCTCTTAAGGCCGGTGACAAAATTGAAATACGTGGATTTGGAAGTTTTCGTACACGGCAGCGAAACGCGCGAACCGGCCGTAACCCGAAGACCGGCGAGAAAGTTGATGTTCCAGCCAAAAGGGTTCCCTACTTCAAACCATCGAAGGAGCTGAGGGATATGGTTAACCCGACCGGCATGAAGTCCTCTCCGCGTTCAGAGATGACACAGAAGGTCGACCCACATCATCCGCCCGCGATGTAATTGCTTGTAAACATATATCAATTTGAAGGTCATCGTCTCAGCCTCGCAGGCTGAGACGATGACCTTTTCCATCTGTACTCCGCGACGGCGAACCATGCCCACCGAGTCCCTCAACATCGGCATATGCTCTATACTCAGGAAAGCGTGGAGTTGCTTCTCAATTTCCTGTGGTTCTCCGTTTCACTCACCCTGGTTTTAACGTGGGTCAGGGCGGTTCGGCTCGGAGATGCGAAGCAAAGCTGGACGACCTTTATCGCATTGATTTTGCTTCTGGTACTGCTGCTTCCCGTCATCTCCATGACAGACGATCTGGTAGCCATGGAGAGCCGAACTGAGCTGGAGCACGTGGTCCGGCGAAGTGAGATGCCACTTCTCCAGGTGGCTTCCGGTACAGCTACAGCGTTTCTTGATCTGGGAGTACTGGCTGTCCTACTGTTGATCGGATTTGCCGTCCTGTTTTCACGTTTATCCCGGTTCAGCCTGCGAGTTGCCGTGCGAAAGATCATGGCTGGATTTGTGCGGACCGCTGGCGTACGCCCGCCTCCTGCCTTTGTGTTCGTGGCTTAGCTCCGTCTCTCTGGCCTGATCGTTCAGGTCGGAATTCTCCCCAGCACAACAATTTGAAGGTAGGCATGACCCCGAAAGTATTTCGTGCTTTCGGCGCTGCAATGTTCTCGGCAGCGTCGATGCTGGCGGCACAGGCACCCCCGTCTGCTCCGCCCGCTGCTCCCATCACTCTCCAGCAGGCTGTCGACCGAGCACTGGCAGCGAACCCCAACCTGCTCTCTGCCCGGGAGCATGTGTCCGCTGTCGAAGCGAACAAAATCACCGCCGGTTTGCGACAGAATCCCAACCTGACGCTTCTCGGACAGACGATGACGCTGCCAGAAGTGAACAATACGGGCGGCAATCCCTACTTCTATTCGGCAGGAGTTTCTCGTCTATTCGAGCGCGGGGAGAAGCGTCGATGGCGGCTTGAATCTGCCACAGCCACTGCAGATGCGACCCAAAGCCAATTTAACGACCAGCAACGCCAACTTGTACTTGCGGTAAGGCAGGCCTTCACCGCAATGTTGCTCGCAAAGGGATCGCTCGCCATCGCACAAGAAAACCTCGATGACTATCGAAAGACGGTTGACCTGAGCCGCGCCAGGCTCCAGGCAGGAGACATCACCCAAACGGACTTCGATCGCATCGACCTGCAGCAGGCCCAGTTTGAATCTGATGTCGACAGTGCGCAGCTTAATCTGCAGCAGGCATCAGCGCAGCTTCAGCTTCTGTTTGGCGTAGACCGTCCTGCGCCAGCACTGGATATAACCGGGACGCTTGACCCTCCGCAGATTCCGCTAACGATGACGGAGGCCGAAAATAAGGGTTTGGCCTCGCGGCCCGATTTTCTTGCAGCCCAGCAATCGCTGACGGCAGCTCAAGCCGAATTACGACTCGCGATTGCAGGCGGGACAGCAGACCCGACCCTTGCCAGCGAGTATGAGCGAAGCGGCGCAGACAATACCTTCGGGGTAAATGTCTCAATTCCGCTGCGCATCTTCGATCGCAACCAGGGCGAGAAGGAGCGGACCCGCTATGAGACCGAGGCGAGCAGACTAGCCGTGACGGCAGCCCGCAACCAGGTCGTATCCGATGTGGACCAGGCCTGGCTCGCACTCGATACGGCGCAACGCATGGCACAACGCTACAACAGCCACTACCTGGATGAAGCCGGGCACGTCCGCGATAACCTGCAGTTCAGCTATCGCAACGGTAACTCAACCCTGCTGGACTATCTTTCCGCTTTGCGCGACTACCGCGCCATCCGCGTCAGCGCCCTGACAGCAAACGCACAGGTCTGGCTTGCACTTCATCAGCTTAGCTTCGCGACTGCGACGGACATCATTCCATGAAGGACTGCATGAACAAGATCGAGAATCCCATCAAACACCTTCTGCTGCTGACTCTTTTTGCGGCACCTCTGACAGCATGCAAGTCTTCAGCTCCTCCTGCGGACCAAAGCAGTCAGCCCGCAAACGCAGGCATTGAGACCACCATCGCACACGTGCAGCAGAGCACCGATTACCTTGATATTCCTGCACACGTCGAGGCCGACCCCTCTCACGTTGTCCGCATCTTCCCTCCCCTGAGCGGGCGAATTCTGGCTCTGCGCGTACTGCCGGGACAGGAGGTCAAAAAAGGCGACGTCGTCGCCGAACTGCAGAGCAGTGATATCGCTGCAGCTCGCTCGGATTATGAGAAGGCGAAGATCGAGGTGCTTCGGGCTGACCGTGCGCTTTCGCGAGGCAAACTTCTGCTGGATCATGAGGTGCTTTCGCAGGCGGACTACTACGAACTGGAGGCGGCCGACCAGACTGCTCACTCCGAGATGGAACGCGCACGGCAGCGCATCCACGAGCTCGGATTTTCAGAGAACAGCTCCTCCGACGAAGTTGCGCTGCGGGCCCCTATTTCAGGCGTAGTGCTCGACATCGGCAGTGCGGCGGGCGAGATGCAACGCTCTCTCGACAGTGCGAACGCCATCGCGACAATCGCCAACATCGATTCGGTGTGGGTTGTCGGAGATGTATTTGAGCGCGATCTCTCCAGCGTTCAGGTGGGCCGCGAGGTTGAGATCGTCGTGCCGGCATATACAGGCCTGACACTCAAAGGCAAAGTTGTAAATGTCGGTGACGCTCTTGATCCAACAACTCACACTCTCAAGCTCCGCGTTGTTCTGCCGAACCCGAAGCACACCTTGAAAACCCAGATGTTCGCCACCATTCGCGTGCCCGGTGCTGCACGCCGATCCGTCATTCTGCCATCAACTGCCGTGCTTCACCAGGGTGAGAAGACGTCGGTCTTCGTGGTGAACGGTGCAGGCAAATACGAGCAGCGTTCTGTGACCATCGGTCGCACCTTCGACTCTGGAAACACGAAGACGATCGAAGTCCTGACCGGCATCAACGACGGCGACAAGGTCGTCACCTCAGGCGGAGCTCTGCTTCGTCCATCGAATGGGGAGTGACCGTGCAGCCATTGATTCGTCTCGTCATACGTTACCGCGCAATCATGCTCATCCTCTTTATCGTCATGCTGGCTGCGGGAGCCTTTGCACTCCTGCACCTTGATATTGAGGCTTATCCGGATCCATCGCCTCCGCTGGTCGAGATCATCACACAGAACCCGTCATGGTCCGCCGAAGAGATGGAGCAGCAGGTCACCGTGCCGGTCGAGACCACACTGAACGGCGTGCCTCACCTCGATCAGGTGCGTTCGATCTCTATCTTCGGACTATCGGACGTAAAGCTTTACTTCACCTTCGATTCGGATTACTTCCGCGATCGTCAGGAGGTACTGAACCGGCTTCAGACTTTGCAGCTGCCCAATAACCTCCAACCGCAGCTCTCACCGTGGTCGCCGATTGGTGAGATCTTCCGATACCAGCTCGTCGGCCCTGGGTACACGCTTAATGATCTAAAAGCCACGCAGGACTGGCTTGTACGACGCGAACTGAAGCAGGTTCCCGGCATTATCGACATCACCACCTTTGGCGGGACCACACGTCAGTACCAAGTGGAAGCAGATCCCACCCGTCTTTTGAGCTACGGAGTGACGCTGCCGCAGGTCGTGACCGCCATTCAGTCGTCGAATGCGAATGCCGGAGGAAACTACATCGCTCTCGGCAACCAGAACGTCAATGTGCGTGCGCTGGGACAGGTTCACTCGGTCGAAGATATTTCGCATATCGTTGTCGCGGAGAAGAACGGCGCTCCCGTCACCATAGGCGATATTGGCAAAGTGAAAGAGGGCTTTCAGCCCCGACTTGGACAAGTGGGACGTAATCACGAAAACGACATCGTGATCGGCATCGTACTTTTGCAGAAAGAAGAAAAGTCTTTGCCGGCGCTCAAAGCCCTCAAGGCAAAGATCGAGAGCCTCAACACCGGCAACCTGCTGCCGCCGGGCATGCACATCAGCACCATCTATGACAGGACCACACTGATCAACCGCACCACTCATACGGTGCGGGAGGTCATCCTTACGGGTCTCGTTCTGGTCACACTGGTTCTTCTCTCGATGCTGGGCGACCTGCGAATCACGTTTATCGCCGCGGTCACCATCCCCTTTGCTGTGCTCTTCGCATTCGGAATGATGGTGCTGAGCGGGAGGTCTGCAAACCTGATCTCCATCGGCGCCATCGACTTCGGCATTCTGGTCGACTCATCCATCATTGTTCTGGAGAGCATCTACCGTAAGCTCTCGCGGCGCTTGCCGGGTGAGCAGACGGGAGACTTGATCGTCGAAGGAGTTACCGACGCCGCGCGTCCTGTGCTGTTTTCGACTGCCATCATTCTGATCGCCTTCATCCCGCTGTTCACCATGCAGGGAGTCGCCGGTCAGATCTTCTCGCCCATGTCGGTCACCTACGGGTTCGCGCTGATGGGTGCATTGATGTTCGCACTCATCTTCGCCCCGGTACTTGGGTACATGACTGCTCCCGCCGAACAGAAAGTTGGGGATGGGTACACCTGGCTCAGCCGACGTCTGAAAAACGGATACGAGCGGACCCTTCATCACACGCTTCGCTTCCCGCGTCTTGTGTGGATCGGTGCAGCCATAATGCTGGTCGTCGGCGTGCTCTGTTTCGCACTGGTCGGCGGCGAGTTTATGCCGCCTCTAGAAGAGGGAAACCTCTGGATTCGAGCGACGCTTCCGCAAGACATCTCGTTCCAGACGTCTGTGGATATCGCTAATCAGCTTCGCGGACTCATCGCGGAGTCGCCCGAGGTGACGCAGACCGTGTCGCAGATGGGACGACCCGATGACGGAACGGATGTGTCGACCTTCAATAACATCGAGATCTCGGCCACACTGAAGCCGCAGGACGAGTGGCGTCCAGGGATGACGAAGCCAAAGCTCATCGACGAGATCAACAAGCGGATGTCACGTTTTCCAGGCATCGAGTTGAACTTTTCGCAGGCCATCCAGGACAACGTCGAAGAGGCGATGTCCGGGGTGAAAGGTGAGAATTCGCTGAAGCTCTTTGGAGATGACCTCGATACACTCAGTTCACTAGCGACGAAGATTGAGCACAGCATGGAGACCGTACGTGGTGTGGCGGACGTGGGCATCTTCAAGGTCGGAGGACAACCCTCGCTCGTCATTCAGATCGATCGTGCTCGTGCTGCACGTTACGGCATTCTCTCTGGCGACATCAACGCCATCGTCCAGGCTGCCGTCGGTGGAGCTCCCATAACACAGGTCATTCAGGGCGATCGAAGGTTCGATCTGACGGTTCGCTACCCGGAGGTAAACCGCTCCACGCCGGAGGCTATCCGATCCATCCTCGTTCCAACTCCTGAAGGCAGCAGCATCCCTCTGGGGCAGATCGCCGATGTGACGATTCGAGAAGGCAGCTTCCAGATCTTTCGTGAAGGTGGAAGGAGATATATCCCGATCAAGTTCTCCGTCCGCGGACGGGATCTCGCAACCACCATCACCGACCTTCAGGCTCAGCTCAAGCAACAGGTGCCGATGCCCAAGGGTTACGACTACACGTGGGCGGGCGAGTTTGACTCTCTGCGCAAGGAGCAGGCAAGACTGGCCGTGATTATTCCAATCTCACTGGCAGTGATTGTCATTCTTCTCTACATACAGTTCGGCACATGGAAGGACGCCTTCATCGTAGTGGCTACCCTTCCCTTCGCTGCTGTAGGTGGGACCGTCTCTCTGTTTGTGACACACACCGCCTTCAGCATCTCTGCGGCTGTTGGATTCACGTCTCTGATCGGAGTTGCAACGTTGGGAGCTGTCGTATTCATGTCAGGGGTGCGCCGTGCACAGCGCGAAAGCGTCGACGGCACCGGCCTGGAACATGGGTGCGTAGACGAGATGCGGCCGGTCGTGATGGCCTGTATGGCAGCAGGCCTCGGTCTACTGCCTGCGGCTGTCTCGAACGGCATCGGCGCACAGGCTCAGCAACCACTCGCACGTGTCGTCGTGGGAGGCATGGCTACCACGATCATCGCAATCCTGTTCATCATGCCGCTGCTGCTTCGGCGGCCGCCACAGCACTCCAACCTTCTGAATGGCCATACTGAGATGGAGTAATCCATCTCAGTGCCCTTCAGAGGGCTTTCCTGAAACCTTGAACCTTTGAATGAAGAAGAGCAGCGGCGTCACAGATAATGTCACCCAGCCGATGGCGCGGAAGACGTCCATAAATCCAAGCAGACTCGTCTGCGCAATCATCTGGTTGTAGTAGCGCAGGTACGCCGCCTTTGCTGCGTCTGCCTGCGAATAGCCGTGGCTTGCTAGATAGCTCGTCGTCCGCCTTATCGAATCCTGCAGCCATGCTCCCGAGCCAGTCACATTTGCTGACATCACGGATTGATGGAAGTTCTGGCGCCGCTCGCTGAGTGTGGTCGCGAATGAAATCCCGAAGCTGCCTCCCCAGTTACGAAAGAGATTGGTGAGACTTGATGCTCGATTGTTCTCATTTGGCTTCAACTGCGAATATGCAACTACGCTCAACGGTACGAAGAAGAAGGCATAGCCGAGTCCCTGGAAAGCGCGAGCCAGCGCATAGTGCGCGTAATCCGTCTGCAGTGTCAGGCCGCTGTAATAGATCATGGAGGCGGAGACCGTCACAAGGCTGAAGGTCAGAAGGGCTTTCGGCTGAACAATCCCCCGCTGCACCAGTTGCGCTCCTACGGGGGCAAGCAGTGTGATGACAAACGCTCCTGGACCAAGCACAAGGCCGGCATCAATCGCCTGATAACCGTAGAGCGACTGCAGGATCTGCGGAATCATCGTCGTGGTTGCAAAAAGCCCGAAACCAAAGGTGAAGTAGAAGACCGATGCGATCGCAAAATTGGGGTAGCGCAGAAGCCGAAGCTCAAGAATCGGATCATCCACTCTCAGTTCCCAGTAGATCGCCAGCCCTAAACAAACGATTGCGACAACAAACAGCCAGCAGATAAAGCTACTGCCAAACCAATCGTCGATCTGGCCGCGGTCCAGCATGATCTCCAGCGCCGCGGATCCAAGCGCAATCAGCCCGATTCCTACTCCGTCTATCCGCAGTTGGCCGCCTCGGCGAGCACTCTCCCGCTCCTCCTTGAACGACGGTGGATCGCTCACGAACCGATTTGTCAGATAGAGCGATAGAAAGCCAATCGGGATATTGATCAGAAAGACCCATCGCCAGTTGTAGTTATCGGTAATCCAGCCGCCCAGAACAGGCCCAATGGCAGGAGCGGTCACAATCGCAACCGTGTAGAGCGCGAATGCGGAGGCTCGCTTCGCAGGGGGAAACGTATCGACCAGAATCGCCTGTTCCACCGGCGCAAGGCCGCCCCCGCCGATTCCCTGCAGCACGCGACTCAAGAGCATGACGCCCAAACTGGGCGCTATCCCGCAGAAGAATGAGGTCACCGTAAAGAGAGCCACGCACCCCATGTAGTAGTTCTTTCGCCCGAAGACGCGGCTGAGCCATGCACTCATGGGCAGCACCACTGCATTTGCAACCAGATATGTGGTCAGGATCCAGGTGACTTCATCGAAGCTTCGCCCTAGCCCTCCGGCAATATGAGGGAGAGACACATTTGCGATCGAAGTATCCAGCAATTCCATGAAGGTCGCGAGAGTGACAGTAAGCGCGACAACCCATGGGTTTACCGGTGCCTTGGCTTTGACAAGCGCCT
>DASTSJ010000443.1:0-6357 GCA_035760765.1 Edaphobacter sp.
ACGAGAGAAATGCCAGCAATGACCCTGCAATCAGCGCAGGTTTGAGCGCATGGGCCAGCAGAAGCGGCAGAAACAACAGGACGTTCTTCGCCCACTGGTGAATCCGGAGAGCCTTGAACCAGGCCTTCCACGGGGAAATCTTCTCGCTGAAGATGCGCTCCGGGGCGATCTTTGCTTTTCGAAGCGCGGCACGCAGACCCGGTGTGGGGTTTGCCACCATGGGATGGAGGCAGTTTTCGAGCAGAGGAAGGTCGGGAAGAGCATTGCCGATGTAGCAGAAATGATCCCCGAAGGTCTCGCGGAAGGCAGCGAGCTTGTTGTGTCCGGCGAGGTTGAGATTACCGTCGGACGCCAGAACTCCAGCAAAGAGACCGAGGTGGTCCGCGATCCGATGGGCCAGAACGGAGTCGGCGGCGGTGGCCAGGTAGATAGGACGGCCCTCGGCATGCTGTTTCTCAAGATACTGAAGAAGCTCGCGGTTATACGGGAGGTGCTCGACATCGAGCGAGACCGACGAGGTGATATGACGCTTGAGAGCTGCTTTGCCCTGCATGAGCCAGCCGGGGATCCTGAGCAGTAGCTCGGGCCGGTAACGAGCCAGGGCCAGGGTGGAATCCACGAGGGTATCGGACTTTACCAGCGTGCCATCCAAATCGACACACAATGCGGGCATGACGGCAGGGTCAAAGCCAGAGATGGACTGGGTCAAAAGTCAGTTCCTTCCTTCCAGATGAGGGGCTTACCGGCATTGAAGTGGGGATTGCCTGAAAACTTTAACGTTTGAATTGAGCCAGGAGGACGAAACAATCCATTCTCCTTGTACGTCATTATTAATTATTCTGGAGGCTCTGCAGAAGGCCAACAGGGTCTTTGTTCCTAAGATTTCTCCACATTCTAAAAAACAGGCAATTATTGAGAGCACGGTGAGCGCGCCAATGTCATCAGCCCCGATCAGCGAACAAGAGACCAAGCCTGCCTATCCGGCAGCCCCACCGCTTGCCGGCCCTCCCGAGCCGGAGCAGCCGCAGCGGTCTGGATTCCGGAAGTGGATTATTTTTCTGATAATTGCGCTGGTTGTAGGGGCCGCTGTCTGGAAGATCCGCAAGAACACCCAGGAGCAGACGACGCAGGGCAGGCGAATGTCGGCTATGGGAGACCGGCCCACCCCGGTGCAGACGGTTCACGTGCAGCAGAAGACAATGCCCATCTACCTGACGGCGCTTGGGACGGTGACCGCCTATAACACCGTCACGGTCAAGTCGCGAGTAGACGGCCAATTGATCCGTGTCAACGTTCGCGAGGGTCAGAGAGTTCGCCAGGGCGAGTTGCTGGCCGAGATAGACCCCGCTCCCTATCAGGCAGCCCTGGCACAAGCGCAGGGGCAGCTGGCTCGGGACCAGGCACAGCACGCCAATGATCAGGCACAGGCGAACCGCTATAACGCCCTGCTCGAAGCAGGCGTGGTCTCGCGAGAGAACGCACAGGCCCAGCAGGCGCTGGCTGGCCAGTCTGGTGGAGCGCTCCAGGCCGACCAGGCGGCTATCCAGGCGGCAAAGGTTAATCTGAACTACACAAGGATTACCTCTCCGATTAACGGAGTCGTTGGCCTGCGCCAGGTCGATCCAGGGAATATAGTTCATGCTTCAGACACCAATGGCCTTCTGGTCGTCACCCAGCTTGAACCGATCGCCGTTATCTTTACGCTACCCGAGGATCATCTGCCCGAGGTGCTGGATCTTATCCGCCAGGGCAGGAAGCTGACGGTTGAGGCCTATGACCGCTCGGGAGCGACGCATCTGGCGACCGGGTCGGTTCTGACGGTGGATAACCAGATCGACACGACAACCGGCACTGTGAAGGTAAAGGCAGTATTCGATAACAAGGACGGAGCGCTGTTCCCAAACCAATTTGTGAACGTGCGTCTTGTGCTGCAACAGCGTCCAAACGCAATCGTCATTCCGGCCGCAGCGCTGCTGAGCGGTTCCGAAGGCGATTACGTATATATGGTTAAGCCGGGTGATCCTCCGGCGGAGTTGCAGGCCTCGAACCCCTCTGCCAACCGAGGCGGAAGCCGTAGCAGCAGTCCGAGTTCGGGCGATGCAACGCGACAGAACCAGCCTCACTTCTACGCTGTCGCTCAGCCGGTCAAGGTCGACCTGACCGAAGGTTCCCAGGTCATCCTCTCGGGCGGTTTGAAGCCGGGCGACACCATCGTGGTCGACGGGCAGGAGAAGCTGCGCAGCGGCAGCCGTGTAACTCCACGGCAGGCCACAAATCCGAACGGGCCGCGCGCTATGAATCCCAACCGTGCCGATACCGGCGTCGGCTCCGACTCACAAAACAGTGATCGGCAGCAGGGCAGTCAGCCCCGCACAGGAGGCCAGCAGCCATGAGCCCTTCACGGCCATTTATTCTGCGGCCGGTGGCCACCTCGCTTTTGATGGTGGCCATTTTGCTTGCCGGTTGGGTCGCCTATCTGCAGCTTCCGGTCTCCGCACTGCCTCAGGTCGACTATCCGACCATCCAGGTGATGACCTTTTACCCCGGGGCCAGCCCGGAGGTGATGGCGTCTTCGGTCACCGCTCCGCTGGAGCGCCAGTTCGGCCAGATTCCTGGCTTAACCCAGATGACCTCCACCAGCTCTGGCGGCGGCAGCGTCATTACGCTGCAATTCGATCTCTCGGAATCGATCGATATCGCCCAGCAGGACGTTCAGGCTGCCATCAACGCAGCCTATAGCTATCTTCCCAAGGATCTTCCGAATCCGCCCGTTTACAGCAAAGTAAATCCGGCTGACGCTCCGATCCTGACTCTGGCGGTGTCGAGCGATACGCTGCCGTTGGTGAAGGTAGAGGACCTGGCCGATACAGTTCTGGCACAGAAGATCTCGCAGCTTACGGGTGTGGGCCTGGTATCGATCAACGGTGGTCAAAAGCCTGCCGTTCGCATTCAGGCGAATCCCATGGCTCTTGCCAATTACGGGATGAGCCTCGAGGACCTGAGGGCGGCCCTGGCCACGGCGAATGTGGATCAGGCGAAGGGCAGCTTGAATGGCACTCACCAGTCCTACACAATCGGTGCAAACGATCAGCTTCTGTCGAGCGCAGATTACGCAAACGTAATCATCGCGTACCGGAACGGCTCCCCGGTTCGGCTCTCCGACGTTGCGAATGCGGTGGACAGCGCGGAGAACCTGTATCAGGCAGCATGGATGGGGACCGCAGCCCGTCCTGCCCATAAGGACTCCGACGGTAAGGAGGTTCCGGCACGTGAGGCGGAGCTAAAGCCCGCCGTAATCATCAACATCCAGCGTCAGCCAGGAGCCAACATCATCGGCGTGGTCGACGAGGTCCAGAAGCTGCTTCCGCAGTTGCGCACTACGCTGCCCGCCAGCGTCAGCCTTGAAGTTCTGACCGACCGCACCAACACGATCCGGGCCTCGGTCAAGGATGTTCAGTTTGAGCTGATGCTGACGATCGCGCTCGTCGTGATGGTCATCTTCCTGTTCCTGCGCTCGTTTGCAGCAACCATCATTCCGTCCGTTGCAGTGCCCTTGTCGATCGTCGGAACCTTCGGTGTGATGTACCTATTGGGCTACAGCCTTAACAATCTGAGCCTGATGGCACTCACGATCTCCACCGGCTTCGTCGTGGACGATGCCATCGTGATGATCGAAAACATCGATCGCTATTTGGAGATGGGTGACACGCCTCTCGAGGCAGCCCTCAAGGGGTCGGAACAGATCGGATTCACAATTCTGTCCCTGACGATCTCGCTGATTGCCGTGCTGATCCCGCTGCTTTTCATGGGTGACATTGTGGGTCGGCTCTTCCGCGAATTTGCCGTCACCCTGTCGGTCACGATTCTGGTCTCAGCAGTCGTCTCCCTTACGCTGACACCGATGATGTGCGCCAAGCTGCTGCGCCACAAGCGGGAGGACGAAAAGGGCGCTTTCTATCACAAGAGCGAACAGTTCTTTAATTACGTCATCGACAAGTACGCGGTTGGCGTCCGCTGGGTGCTGCGTCATCAGACACTCACCCTGTTGGTGACGCTTGCCACCTTCCTGTTGACGATCTATCTGTACATCATCGTCCCTAAGGGATTCTTCCCGGTGCAGGACACCGGTGTTCTGCTCGCCATTACAGAGGCGCCGCAGACGATCAGCTTCCAGGCGATGAGTACGCGACAGCAGCAGCTCGCCCGCGTGATCCTGCAGGATCCGGACGTAGAGAGTGTCTCGTCGTTCATCGGTATCGACGGTACAAACTCTACCCTGAACAGCGGTCGAATTCAGATCAATCTGCGAGATCGTGAGGAGCGCTCGGCTTCTGCTGTGGACGTGATCCGGCGATTGGGACCGAAGCTGATACAGGTGGAAGGAATCCAAGCCTATCTGCAGCCGTTGCAGGACCTGACGGTGGAAGACCGTGTCAGTCGTACACAGTATCAATACACGCTCGAAGACGCGAATGCAGTGGAGCTGGCAAACGCGACCCGCCAGATGGTGGCAAAGCTGAAAGAGCTTCCTGAACTGACCGATGTTGCCAGCGATCAGCAGCTGGAGGGTCTGGAAGCTCATCTGGTCATTGATCGTGACACCGCGGCAAGGCTGGGGATTACTCCGCAGAACATCGATGACACGCTGGACGATGCCTTCGGGCAGCGGCAGGTCTCAACGATGTTCACGCAGCTGAACCAGTATCACGTGGTCCTGGAGGTCGCTCCGAAGTACCAGCTGAATCCAGCCTCGCTCAACAACATCTACGTCAAGAGCTCGAATGGAACTCAGGTTCCCCTGTCTGCCATCACGCATGTCGAAGAGCGGCAAACCACACTATCCATCAACCATCAGGGACAGTTCCCTGCGGTAACGATCTCATTCAACCTGGCTCCTGGAAAGTCGATCGGCGATGCGGTCGAAGCGGTCAACAGGGCAAAGGCAGAGCTGAACCTGCCAGCAAGCGTGAACGCAGAGTTCCAGGGCACGGCAAGAGCCTTCGTCGCCTCGCTCTCGAACGAGCCGATCCTGATTCTCGCTGCGCTGATCGTGGTCTATATCGTGCTGGGCGTACTGTATGAGAGCTACATCCACCCGATCACGATTCTTTCCACGCTTCCTTCCGCCGGTGTAGGTGCGATCCTGGCGCTTCTTCTCTTCAACGTGAATCTGAGCGTGATTGCCCTCATCGGCATCATCCTGCTGATCGGCATTGTGAAGAAGAACGCCATCATGATGATCGATTTCG
The DNA here is from genome assembly GCA_035760765.1 of Edaphobacter sp. Taxonomy (GTDB): domain Bacteria; phylum Acidobacteriota; class Terriglobia; order Terriglobales; family Acidobacteriaceae; genus Edaphobacter. The sequence goes on from DASTSJ010000443.1 coordinate 5,250, forward strand.
CTCTCGAAGCCGAGCGCGAACACAATATGACACCCGAGGAAGCGATTTACCAGGCGTGCCTGCTCCGTTTCCGGCCGATCATGATGACCACGATGGCAGCGCTTCTGGGTGGCGTCCCTCTCGCAATGGGTACTGGAACGGGCAGCGAGCTGCGACGCCCGCTGGGAATCTCGATCGTTGGCGGCCTCATCGTTTCGCAGATCCTGACGCTGTTTACAACGCCGGTCGTTTACCTCTTCTTTGACCGGATCGGCCGGAAGTACCTGCATACGGCCGAGGCTGACGCAGAGTTTCGCGAGCACGAGCACGCGGTGAGTGCGGACTGATGGACACGCGAGAGTTACAACACGAGATGGAGAAGGCCCGTAAAGACGCAGCCAAGATGCCAAAGGTTGCTGGAGTTCACTTCTCTGCGCCCTTCATCAAGCGCCCGGTCGCCACGACGCTGCTTTCGGTCGCGATCATTATGGCTGGCATCGTCGCCTATAAAATGCTGCCGGTCTCCAGTCTTCCTCAAGTAGAGTTTCCAACCATCTCCGTAGGAGCCGGACTGCCGGGCGCTGATCCGGAGACGGTCGCCTCGGCCATCATCACTCCGCTTGAGCGGCAGTTCGCCCGCATTGCAGGCGTGAACGAGATGACCTCCAACTCGGGTCTGGGGAATGGTTCGATCACGCTACAGTTTGACTTGAGCCGCGATATCAACGGAGCGGCTCGTGACGTGCAGGCCGCCATCAATGCTGCTCGGAGCCAGCTGCCATCCAATCTTCCGCAGAATCCTTCCTATCGCAAGATCAACCCTGCTGATTCGCCGATCGTGATCCTGGCACTGACCTCGGACACACTTTCGGTACCGCAGATCTACGATGCCTGCGATAGCATTCTTGCCCAGAAGATCGCGCAGGTCGACGGCGTCGGACAGACCTTCTGCGGTGGCAGTGCGAAACCCGCCGTGAGAGTGGAAGCGAATCCTACGCTGCTGTTCAACACCGGCATCGGACTCGAAGCGCTTCGGGCCGCGATCGGGACCGTCAATGTCAATCAGCCCAAGGGATATCTGCAGGACCACGCACGTCGTTGGGAGATCAGCACCACTGATCAGCTCTTT
>DASTSJ010000444.1:0-8738 GCA_035760765.1 Edaphobacter sp.
GTCGGTATCCTGCGCGAGACGCTGAATATCCTGCTGGAAGGCACGCCACGCAACATGCAGCTCTCGGCCGTACGCGAGGCGATGGCCACGGTGCCAGGCGTCCTCGATGTGCACGATCTTCACATCTGGAGCCTGGGCTCGCACTCCCACGCTCTTGCAAGCCACGTGACGGTGCATGAGATGCCGGCGTCAGAGTGCGCGACCATCCTCACTGAACTGAACTGCCGTTTGCACAATCTCTTCCACATCACGCACACGACGATCCAGTTCGAGACCTCTGGCTGCGAGACCACACACGGATGCAGCTCACCCCCTGAGCCTGAGGCAGTTGGCGCCCATAGTCATAGTCACGGACACTCACACTAACCAGACTCAGATCAGCACCCGCTGCTCGAAGGTCTAGAGATGCTCTGCGACCGCAGGCTTTGTAGGCCGGTGCAGAACGTGCTTCCGCAGTGACATGATCGGCAGCTCAATGGCATAGCGCGAGATCAGGGTCAGCACCACGGTGAGGCCCATGACCGCCGCGATGCGCAGGAAATATCCAGCCACATCGTCAGGCCTGAGCGGTCCGCGGATGTGATCGTACCAGTCGCGCACAAAGATGTGGAACATGTAGAACGCGTAGCTGATAAGCCCGAAAAACGTAAGCACATGCGAACGCAGCCATCCGACAGCTGCCCTGCCGCTGTATGCAATCGAAAGTCCGACAAACGATCCGCACAGAAAGGTGATTGCCGTGGCTCCGGCAGCCGCACGGAAGGCGATGTGCTTCGGGTCTTCTGGAATGGCGGCGGAGACGGCGGTGAGCACGACTCCGACTAAGGCCATCGACAGCAGGGTTCCGCGTCTCGAGGACAGCCCTTCTCCAACGCGCTGGCAACGTTCGAGCATGCAGGCCAGCAGTGCTCCGATCGCCAGGCCGTCGCAGCAAAGATAGGTTTGCCAGTAGTTGTGGTGGCCAAAGAAAGCAAAGATCACCCGCAGAACAATAACACCGCAAATGATGGCGAGAGCCCAGTGGCGCAACGTCGCGACGGAACGGCGCCGCACGACCGTCGGCCACACCAGATAGAACTGCTCCTCTACCGCGAGTGACCAGAAGCCCCCAAACGACGGAATGTGCAGGGTGCTGGCAAAGTTGGCGATAAAGAAGACGCAGAGCAGGACGAAGCGCCCCGATCCCGGAATGAAGATCAGGATTCCGGCGGCGCAAAGGGCATAGAGAGGCAGGATGCGGAGCGCTCGCTTCCAGTAGAAGTCGCGGTAATAGTCAGGATTGTCGCGGTCGCGGATCAGAATCGCGGTGATGAGAAATCCGGAGAGGACGAAGAAGACATCGACGCCGATACCTCCAAAACTGCCCAGCCAGAAGAGAACGCGTACGACGGGATTGGTCCATGGAGCGACATCGAAGCTGGTGAAGCAGAGGTGATGGAAGAAGACCATCAGAGCGGCGATGCCGCGAATCCCGTCCAACTCCGGCAGGTGTCCCAGCCGCGGCAGGCGCTCCTCTCCTTTTTTGATCTCTACAGCCATGCCGGCCCGCCCTTCTTTGGTTCCCGTCTCCAGACAATCCTCCCTGCAGGTCCTATTCGAAGTATCGCTTCAGCTTGAGGAAGCGACGCTCGTAGAAGTGATAGCTGAGCCACGCCGCCGGAAGGGCTACCGCCAGCGTGCCAATAGCAGTGACAACGTGCTGCGCAATCTTTCCGTGGACGTGCGCCAGCAGCCATGGAAGGTACAGCACCCCGAGCAGCGGATGCAGGACATAGATGCCATAACTGTATTTTCCCAGCCACCGAAGAGGAGAGATATCTACTATCGCCGTTGCGGCGGAGTTTGGTCGCAGCGCCATGGCGATCAGCGAAGTCGCGGCGACCGCAAGCGCACTGTAACCGACAGTGTTCACAAGGACATTTTTGTCCCACGAAAAGGTGCCTGTCTTCCACGCGATGGCAACGCAGCACAGGATAGCGATCCAGAACGTGATGGGTGCAAGGCGGGCAAGGCGATTTCGCCGCTCGCCCCGGACGGCTAGGGCGAGCCAGGCGCCCGACAGCAGCGAGTCGGCGCGGCAGATAGTCGAGGTATACGTCGTTGCGAATCCGGCCCCGTGCATCAGCAACGCCGTGCGAACGAGGGGAGCCATCAAGGCGAGCCCAAAAGCGACCCACATGAGCTTGCGACGGTCGCGTACCAGAAAGACAAGCACCGGCCAGACAAGGTAAAACTGCTCCTCGACCGCGAGCGACCAGAGATGGACCGTTAGGCCCCGCAACATGCCCACCTGTGGGGCATGCCACCACAGAGAGGTGTTCTGCAGATAAGCCAGCTGAAGGTAGAGCTGACGGCCGGTATCCCATGTCGGTCGAAACACCAGGAAAAGGATCAGCAGAACGCCGTAGTACAAAGGAAAGATTCGCAGGGCCCGTCGTACGTAGAAGTTGCGAAAGTAGTGCGCCTCTCCGAGCGAGTCGAAGAGAATGCCGGTAATAAGGAACCCGGAGAGCGCGAAGAACAGATCGACACCCACCCATCCTGCGCCCTTTATTTTAATGAGCAGGTGTAGGAAATACGAACCTTCTGGATTGTCATTTGACTCCAGCAGGTGCACCATCAGCACAAGCGCGATTGCGAGTCCACGTACGCCATCGAGCGCCCGGATGTGCGCCATCCGTTTTGGGTGCGAAGCTGTGGTGGGTTGCGCCGGTGCAGCCGCAACGAAAGTCTCTGCCATCCTTACCTATGCATCCCTTCGGCGAACGGAGCGCCAGCCTTAAGGCAGGATCGGGAGCAGTTCGTAGCTGTGGCCCTGTATCCTTCCGCGATCTTCTGTGCTGTCCCAGGAGAACGTGTTGAAGCGGTACAAAAAGGCCGCGTCTCGAAACGCGGCCCTTTATTCTAGGGTAAATCACCCCGTCGGATTAGGAGATCAAAATCTGCTTACCGGCTGACAGCAGGCTCGCCCAGCTCTGCAAGGCGCTTCTCGAGCGTGATCTCCAGCTCCTCCAGAGCCTTCGAGAAGCCCTCGATGCCTTCCTTCAGCTTGTCGTTGGCCATGCGGTCGGCGACGTGCATCTTGTCGAAGGTCTCTTTGTCCATCGCGATCTTCTCGACGTTGATGGACTTGGCCTTCTCCGGATCGAGCTTGCGCTCCAGCGTTGTCTTATCTGCCTCAAGCTCGGCCAGCAGCTTGGGGGCGATTGTCAGCAGGTCGCAGCCGGCCAGTTCCTTGATCTCGCCGGTGTTGCGGAAGCTGGCTCCCATGACCTGGGTCTTATAGCCGAAGTGCTTGTAATAGTTGTAGATTTTGGTGACGGACTGCACGCCGGGGTCATCCGCGCCCACATAATCCTTGCCCGTGTCCTTCTTGTACCAGTCGAGGATGCGGCCGACGAACGGGGAGATCAGGGTGACCTTGGCCTCGGCGCAGGCGATCGCCTGGTGCATGCCGAACAGCAGCGTCATGTTGCAGTGAATGCCTTCCTTCTCCAGCACCTCGGCGGCCTTGATGCCTTCCCAGGTCGAGGCAAGCTTGATCAGCACGCGCTCGCGGGAGATGCCAGCCTTCTCGTACTGCGCGATAATCTCGCGGGCGGTTTCAATCGACTTTTCCGTGTCGTAGGAGATGCGTGCATCGACCTCGGTCGAGACGCGACCGGGAATGATTTCCAGAATCTTGCGGCCAAAGGCCACTGCCAGGGACTTGAAGGCGAGAGCCGCCACGTCCTTATCGCTTGCGCCGGAACCTGCATCCTTGCGGGCCTGCTGCAACGTGTCGTCCACGATGGACTGGTACTCCGGCATGCCCGCTGCGGCCTGGATCAGCGACGGGTTTGTGGTCGCATCCGTCGGCCGGAACTGCTTAATTGAGTTGATATCGCCGGTATCGGAGACCACAGTCGTCATGCTGCGGAGTTGTTCTAGGGTGTTTGCCATTGTTCGCTCCTTCGCTGCTCAACTTTAGATTTTATCAAGCCGCCCGCCGTTGCGTTTGCAACAGATCGTTACAAGTTGCGTTCGCAACAGATCGTGACAAGTGAGTCCGCCGTGTGAGATTGATTGCACCGAAAACCACTTCATAAGTGCCTGATTGTATTGAATTTATGTGTCGGATGTGGTATAATACTAAAGTCCGAATCGCTCCAGACCCTACTGGTGGATACGGTCGCTTTTCAGACGCCACATAGGAGAACCGGATATGAACCCATATCAGTGCATCGAGGAGTTCCTGCGGAAATACGAGTACAACTGCACTCTTAACGACGGTACGGCGCTCGTAGCCCAATTTTCCGATCCGTTCCAGATCGCCACCCCAGAAGGGACCAAGATGGTCGACCGGAAGACCTTCGCCGCAGGAATCTCCCGGCGCCGGCAGCTGATGAAACAGATGGGGTGCGGAGAGGCCCAGATGATCTCCATCGCGACCACGCTGCTTGATCAACGCTATGCTCTCGCCCGCACACAGTGGCAGTTCAGCACAAGGGACGAAGGCAAGCGGATCTGTACAGAGTCGACGTTTTTGATTGAAGACGTCACCGGAGAGCCGAAGATCGTGCTCTACCTTTCACATGACGATCTTCAGGGCAAGCTCTCTGAGAGAGGTTGAAACGGCACCCCGGCGGGTCTAAATGATCTTCACCGGGGTGCGTTCTGCTCATTCTGCCTTGCAGGAATTTCGCAGTACGCCCAGGCCGCTGATCTCGACCTCGACGGTGTCTCCTGCCTGCATGCGCCCTACACCGGCAGGCGTCCCGGTCGGAATCAGGTCTCCGGGTTCGAGTGTGGTGAAGGCGGTGATGTAGCGCAGTAGGAAATCAATCGGGAAGATCAGGTCCTTGGTCGAACCGTTCTGCTTAACCTCGCCGTTGAGCCGGGTGGTCACCGTAACGGGTTCGCCCGCAAGCGGATCGATCTCCTCCGACCCTGCCACGGCCACGACGGGTCCCACTGGACAGAAGGTGTCCCAACCCTTGCCGCGCGTCCACTGGCCGTCCGACTTCTGGATATCGCGCGCAGTAACATCGTTCACGATGGTGTAGCCGCGGATGTATTGGCTGACGTTCTCGTCCGGCCCGATGTTGCGGCAGCGCTTTCCGATGACAATGGCCAGCTCGCCCTCGTAGTCCACGCGCTTCGACAGTTCAGGAAGACGAATGGGCCGACCGACGCCAAGCAGTGACGAGGGCGGCTTGAGGAAGAGCAGCGGTTCTTTGGGAACCTCGTTGCCCAGTTCGGCGGCATGCTCGCTGTAGTTGCGGCCTACGCATACGATCTTCGACGGGGTGACCGGCGGCAGCAGCGAAAGGCTCGCGAGCGGTGCAGCGTGAAAGGCCTCGGTCGAGTGCTCTTCCAGGGAAGTTAGGCGAGCGCCCAGATCCTCTTCCGGAGCGACCATCGGGCGCGTCGCCCACAGCACACCATCCTGCCGTTCAACGATTGCATAGCGGACAACGCCCGATGGAGAGAGATATCTGCAGTACTTCATGGTGCTTGTCCTTTCCTATGGTTATGGCTGAGTGCCCGCGGTCTCGTTGATCTCCTCCGAGGGCCTGCTCTCGTTGCCGTCGTTATCCACGGCGGTGATCCGATAGGTATAGCTCGTGCCCGGAGTAATCGCTGTATCGGAGTACGCCGGTCCCACCACGGGTTTGCTGTTGATGCGAGTGAACGATCCCTCCGCCCCGGAGCGCCGATAGACGTTGTAGCCGGCTAGATCGACCTCGGTGTTGGCCTGCCAGGACAGATCGATGACCGGTCTTCCATTCTGCACGCTTCGAATTGAGGCGAGGCCTGTCGGCACCGACGGAGCGAAGCGGTCCTTCATGACGAAACTCGCAGGAGCAGAGAGCGTACTACGCAGCTCAAGCCGCTTGCCTGCTATCTGGACAATACGAATGCGTTGTGCGCGATAGGTGTATCGCTGTCCGCGCACGGCGGAGCGATCCAGCGTCCCGCCGGGATCTTTAGCCGCAGCGTCTTCTTCTGCGGTTCGCAGCCGTACCTCGGTCGGCTGCTCGTCCGACAGATCGAGTCCCGATCGCTTATCCGCGCGCTTTTTAGGAGCGGGACTTAAGAGAGTCCGGTCAAGCTCCACCACGACAATGGCGTCAACCGGCTGCCACTCCACCAATGCTCCATCGCGCTGTGCGGTCGCATGCAGGCCAACAACAGTGGCAGGGACTTCGCCGGCAGCCGCGAAAGCCGGAACAGAATATCCCGCAGAACGCCCGTCCGGGTTCAGGATGCGGATGCGATAACCCAGCGGACGGACGGGATCGGTCGCCAGGTGCGCTGGCAGAGGATCGTCCGCTGCGCTTTCCCCCGGCTTGACCGTCAGGCGCAGTACAACGTCGCAACCGGCAGCCGCCTGGGGACCAATTGCACCTGTCGTCTTTTTCGAAGACCTTGCGGCTCCCGCTTTCCCCGGAGCAGGAGCTCCCATGGCGGCATTCTCCTCCCGGCACACCTCCGCGTTCAGGGGAGCAGGTACGTTCAGTCCATCCGTCGTCCTTGCAGGAGTGGTCCAGTGCAGATGCACATTTTGCCCAACCCGCTCCGCCGTCAGATCCGTCACCACGCGGGGAAGGTGCAGCGATGGCGGCAGCGGAACGCCAGGACTGGCGCAGGAGCTTAACAGAAGAGCCGCCGAGGAGGCTGCGAGTACAGCCAGCAGGCGCTGTCTTCGTGGGACAGAAGAAGGGGTAGGCCGAACGTGCATCGGTCTCCAGCCTAGCATCTCTTCCTGCCCTCGCTTGATCGTTGGCGAAGAGTGCCAGACAAGCCGCCGGCGCATCATGCGAAGCCTCGGCCGTAGCGGCCCCACTCCTGGGTGCATCTCAAGCAGGAATGGAAGTTTCCCATCGAACGCTGGTAATCTTGGCGGGTCAAAAACAATTGGGCAGAAATATCTGCGAGCTGTATTTGGAAAGGATGGCAGCCAATGGTTTTCTCCGTGCTGGCGCTTTGCTTCTTGATCGGATGTGTCGCCGGGCTGCGCTCCATGACTGCTCCCGCCATCGTGTGCGCAGCGGCATACCTTCGCTGGATCCATCCCGAGGGGACACCGCTTGCGTTTATGGACACCCAAATTGCCCTGTGGATCTTCGCGATCTGCGCGGTCGGAGAGTTGATCGTCGATAAGTTGCCGATGACCCCAGCCCGCACCGAACCCATGGGCCTGATCGCGCGCGCCATTACAGGAGGACTGTCCGGTGCTACGCTCGCTGCCAGCTCCGGCAAGAGCATCGCCCTGGGAGCCGTGCTCGGTGCCGTTGGCGGTATCGTCGGAGCGTTTGCGGGCTACAACATCCGCCACGGCCTGGTCGTGCACATGAATATGCCTGATATCGTGATCGCAGTGATCGAAGACTTGTTGACAATCACCGGCGGCCTGTTTGTGGTCGCAAGAATCTGAATCTGCCTGCTCTAGCTGAGCGCCAACATCCACAGCTTCATATCGTTTTGATCGTTTCTGAATATCTGCATCGGAGGACTTCTTTGAGAAAACGTTTTCTGGTTTTTGCGATCGCGCTGGCCTTCCTGTCCGGTTGGAATAGCGCAAGGGCTCAGAAGGTTCTGGCGCCGACACCGCCGATGGGCTGGAACAGCTGGGACTCCTATGGACTGACCATCGATGAGCAGCAGTTCCGGGCCAACGTGGAGGTCATGGCCACGCGCCTCAAATCCGTCGGCTATCAGTACGCGGTGGTCGATGAGGGCTGGTACCTGCTCAATCCCCAGAGAAAGAAGGGTGAAGCTTTCCTCTATCGCACCGATCGCTTCGGACGATACCAGCCCGCCCTCAACCGTTATGCCGGTGCAAAGGACGACATTGGATTCAAGCCGGTCAGCGACTACGTCCATTCCCGTGGGCTGAAGTTTGGCATTCACATCATTCGCGGAATTCCGAAGCAGGCGGTCGCGCAGAATACCTCCATTGCGGCGAGCAACTTTCATGCGTCTGACGCCGCAGATACGACTGACACCTGCCCTTGGAACCCGGATAACTACGGCGTCAAGGACAACGCAGCCGGTCAGGCGTGGTACGACGCTCTGATCAAGCAGTATGCCGCGTGGGGGATCGATTACATCAAGGTGGACTGCATCTCCTCGCATCCGTACAAAGGCGACGAGATCCGCATGATTCATCGCGCCATCGTGAAGAGCGGCCGTCCCATCGTGCTGAGCCTTTCGCCCGGCCCTGCGCCGCTCGACAAGGCCGAGGAACTGGCGGCAAATGCGCAGCTCTGGCGGATCTCCGCCGATATGTGGGACCGCTGGGAACGCCCCTCTGACGTCAAAGTGCATCAGTTCCTGAAAGATCAGTTCGCCGTCATCGCAAGCTGGGTCCCTCACGTAAAGCCGGGAAGCTGGCCGGATGCCGATATGCTGCCGCTGGGAACGCTGGAGCCGGTGCCGGGGTGGGGCAAGCCGCGCAAGACGGACCTGACGCCGGACGAACAGAAGACACTGATCACCCTGTGGTCGATCGCAAGATCACCGCTCTTCATCGGCGCAAACCTGACCGAGCTGGATGATGAGACGGCCAGGCTGCTGACCAATCCAGAGGTGATCGCGATGGACCAGCACGGACACGATCAGCACGTACTCTTCCAGCACGACAACCTGGTCGCCTGGACATCGAAAAGCGCACGCGGCACGCAGTATCTTGCGCTCTTCAATCTGGGAGAGACCCCTCGCAGCGTCATACAGCCATTGAGCGACTTCGGGAT
>DASTSJ010000445.1:0-8798 GCA_035760765.1 Edaphobacter sp.
GACACGGTAACCCGCGTACCTGCTGGAACAGATGGCGAACCTTCCACCACGGTGGCTGCAATCTCGTGTCCTAGAACGCGCGGATAGCTGACCAGGGGGTTCTTTCCGCGGAAGCTGTTCAGATCTGTGCCACACAGCCCCACCATTTCAACCTTCAGCAGAAGTTCTCCGGCAATCCTCTCAGGTTCCGGGACTTGAATGACCTGGGCGTCTCCAGCTCCCAGCAATGACACAGCTTTCATCGCGAATCCTTCAAAACACAGACTATTAGGAACGTTACTTGTTTCAAGAATAAACCGTATCGTGGAAATGCTTTGACGAGCCAAGACACAAGATGGCGCTTTTCGAAAGCCGATCCAGCAAAAGCTAAGGAACATTTCTCGTTATTTGTCCTGCACCCAGCCCGCAGCGGATGAAATCATGCCGGTTTGAATGATCCCTTAGGCTTTAAATACCAGATGCTCCGCACCTGTGAATCTCACCCGAGATTCAAGATTCGGAGCACCGTAAGGAACTCACTTCAGGAATGAACAGCTCGACTGAAGTGCGCTCGATAAGCCTTTACCAACTCGGCGTGAATGTCACCAGCAACGTCAGAAAGAGAACACCATAGAGAATGACCAGCCAGTACCAGTTCCGCTCTACCCAGTGTCCTGATTCTTGTGAAGCGCTCATTGAATCTCCTCCTGCTGAATGAATCGTAACATCTCAACAGGCTGCGGGAAGATACACCTTCTTGAGCGAAGCGTTCCAATCGAAACCAAGTACATGCTCTCGCGCCGAGATGGAGAGCACTCTTCGATGAGCGGTACATGGAGGAAGACTGCCGTTGGAACAGGCCTCGCATTGCTCGACGTGTCCAACGATATCGTTTGCTATCTCTTCGAGCGGCAACAGGCAATGCGGGAACTCTCCTTGCTCCCCTCTGTTGTCGAGCTTCTCAAGCATGTCGATATAACGATCGACAATCTTCCATCCTTCGTTGCAAGCCATAAGTATGTTCGTCGCTTTTCCTGGTGATAGAGTCTCCCAGAGCGCGAATCAAGGCAGAAAGTAGAAATGTACGGCAGGACTGCAGCATTCACAAGCTTTAGCGTGGTTCAGTAATTTGTTTTCCGCATGAAGGAGCGGCTTACGCCTTGCTGAAAGTTTCATGGTTGAAGGGGCAGCTGAGCGCTGCCACGCCTCTCTTTCGGCGTGTTTTACCCCCTGAATCAGTTGCTGTCCGCGTGTGCAAAGTTTTGCCATGCATGCATAGATGAATCCTGCATCTGCGAGGTTGTTTGTGGAAATTGTGGATGTCCTCTATCTAACCGCCAATCAAGGGGTTCCGCGCGATTTCCGGGTGCGGATGAGCTCCCTGAAAGAGAGCGTATGCACTTATTTTTGAGGCGCTTAGCGAGGGAGTCCTGCAGGGCTGCCGACGACTGGCATCGATTTATGGCCAGGAAAAAATTTCTTAATAGTGCGAAATTTTGTCTGCATCCTGCGAGCAGACGGACGGAAATAGCGAGCAGCATGACCCTAGCGCAGAGAACGCCGTGGTCGAGTGGGCTATCGGCCGTTGTACTGGATGTGAGGGAGGGGTGATGGCGGAGAGGGAGGGATTCGAACCCCCGATAGCCTTGCGACTATGTCTGATTTCGAGTCAGGTGCATTCAACCGGGCTCTGCCACCTCTCCGTGGCTTCAGTTTACCCTGAAATCAGGCCTGATGAAAATGGATCAGCAAAATCCGGGTGCTCCATTGGAATGGACGGAAGGGCTTACGGCATGGATCGAAGAAGAGGCGTTTCGTGCCGGCTTTGATGCTGCTTCCGTGGCCTCGATCCCGGAGCAGGATGGAGAACTCGAGAGTCGCGATGCCGCCCGATTCTCGGAGTGGATCCAAACAGGCTGCGCCGGCGAGATGGAGTATCTCAAGCGGACAGACGACAACGGCCAACTCCTGCGGAGTGGCGTTCGGGCGGCGTTTCCCTGGGCACGCTCTGTTCTTGTCTGCGCGTGGAATTACAACGTCTTGTCCCCTGTATCGACCGACCCAGTTCCGGGCTCAGGTTGGATTGCCCGCTACGCATGGATGGGCCAACGGGCTGAGAACGGTGACACTCTGCCAACCGACTATCACGAGGAGTTGCTGCGCCGGCTCAGGATGCTTGAGGCCATGATTAGAGAGCGGGCACCAGCCGATACCCGCTGTTATGTCGACACCGGGCCGATCGTCGAGCGAGCTGTTGCTGCCAAGGCTGGTCTGGGCTGGATCGGCAAAAACACCTGCCTAATTCATCCGAAGCTTGGATCCTGGCTCCTGCTTGGGGTAATCGTCACTTCCGTTCCGGTAACCGCGAGCGCGCATCCGCGAATAGCGCCCGACCGGTGCGGGAGTTGTACGCGTTGTCTGGACGCTTGTCCGACGCAGGCCCTGATTGCGCCCGGCCAGATGGACGCTTCGCGCTGCATCTCCTACCTGACGATCGAGAAGAAGGGAAGCATCGCTCCCGAGTTAAGGGAGCCTATGGGAAGACAGGTCTTTGGCTGCGATATCTGCCAGGAAGTCTGCCCATGGAATCGCCGCGCACCCATCGTTGTCAAACAAGGGATTTATCCCCGTCCTGAACTCGTCAATCCCGCGCTTACCTGGCTTGCCGCTATGGATAACCAGGAGTTCCGTCGCAACTTCAGGGGTTCGCCACTGGAGAGGACTCGACGGAAGCGGCTGCACCGCAACGTAGCGATTGCGATGGGGAATAGCGCGAGCACCAGCTTTCTGCCGCAGCTTGAGATCTGGAGCAAAAGCGAGGACAAGGTTCTGGCCGAGACCGCTGAATGGGCAATCAAGCAGATACTCGATGCAAACCAGGGTTATCGTAACGGTCTGTACGAGGCGCAGCCTGCCAAGAACTCTTTTCCTCAGGGCGGATGACTGAATAGAGCTCTGCTAGCATCGAACATGGATTACGGAGGGGTGCTGGTCCGCCGAGCAGACCAACCCTAGTCCTAAATCTATATGTTCTCTATTCGTCCGCCCCATCCAGAAATCGCAGTGAGCAGTCAAGCCGCCGTACCTGCTGAGCCGACCAAGACCGAGCAGCAGGAGGCGGAGTCAGCCGTCCCCATCGAGCTTGTACCTCCCGTCGTCTGCGGATCAGGTTTTTGGTCCCAGGTGGGCGCGTTGCTGAAGTATATGGCGCGAACCGAGGTGCATACCTACGCATTCAGCGTGGCCGCCAACGCCATCCTCTCGCTGTTTCCCTTCATCGTTCTTTTGCTGACCATCACACGCACGGTGTTTCACTCCCGCGCAATGGAGAAGGTCGTGGGGGACATGATGCACGGCTTTCTTCCCGTCGGGCAGGACTTTGTGATGCGTAACATGCAGCTTCTCGCTCATCCAGGAAGAGGTGTGCAGGCGTTTTCGCTGGTGATGCTGCTGGTGTCTTCCACGGGAGTCTTTCTTCCGCTGGAGGTGGCGCTCAACAGCGTCTGGGGCGTCACAAAGAACCGCAGTTATCTGCGCAATCAGATCGTTTCCCTAGGACTGGCCTTTGCTGTCGGCATACTTGCACTTGCATCGGTGGCTTCTACCTCGGGTTCCAAGTCTGTTCTTTATTTCCTGTTTTTTGGCCACACCCATAATGCGCTTTACGCCTTCGTGGCGCAGTGGTTCATGAAGATCTGCGGCATCTGCCTCAGCATCCTGCTGTTTTTTCTGATTTACTGGATTCTGCCCAATCGCAAGGTCCCGGCAGGCGCTGTGATTCCAACGGCGCTGATTGTGGGTCTGCTGTGGGAGCTGGCGAAGTATCTTTATGTACGAGCTCTGCCATGGCTAGATTTCCAGTCGGTGTACGGGCCTTTCTATATCTCTGTGGGCCTGATGATGTGGGCCTTCTTGTCCGGGCTGATTGTCCTGGCAGGGGCGCATGTCTCGGCTACGCGCTACGCGCTACGTGTGACGCGAAAAGCCAGAGCAGAGGAGCGACTGGAGGAAAAGGAAGAAGCGGCTAGAGAGAAAGATGCAGACCAGTAAGGAGATTCCACGGCAACCTTCATTCCTCCGTAAGGTCCCGCGCGGCCTGCCCGGCGCCGTCTTCTGGCTGGCTGTGTGGTTCTGCTTCCTTTTTCTGCTGCGCCTTATTCCCGGTGCAGCAGGCGCCTTGTTTACCGTCGTTCAGATTCTCGTCGGGATTGCTCTGGGGTCGACCGCAATCCCTCTCCTCATTCGCTTTGTCCGACAGCGCATGCTCTGGAGCCTGCGCAATAAGCTCGTTGTCACCTATCTGCTGATCGGCCTTGCTCCGGTCGTCCTGTTTCTTACGCTGGTTATGATCTCGGCCTATGTTGCTGCGGGACAGTTTGCCATCCATCTGGCTGACTCGCGCATGCAGGAAGAGGTGGCGCAGATGAGCAGCGACAATGGGCATCGCGTCGAGCTGGCCGTGCGGATCGCGCAGGGTGATCAGCTTCCTGCCGCCATCCTGAGTAGAGGCGAGGTGACAGCGATCGATATCTCCCGCAGGATGATTCCGGTAGAGAGCTCGGTCTATATCAACGGAGCGCCCGCCCTGCTGGGCTCGCATCGCAGCAAGACTCCACTGGGCCTTCCGCCGTGGGCTTCCGACATTAAGGGCGGGCAGTTCAGTGGGCTGGTGCTCGATGGCTCTGAGCTATACCTGGTCGCGATCAACCAGCGCAGGATGAACGATGGGCGCATGCTCAGCCTGGTCACCAGTCTGATTGTGGACAAGCAGGTGATGGACATGATCTCGGCCGGCCTGGGCCGCGCGCAGCTCTTCAGCGAAAGGCTGGGGGGCGGAGAAGGCGGAAACGGTCAGGCCACGGGCTCCCCGTCTATTTCTGCGGGATCTCAGTTTGACGAGCGGCGCCGCCGCCGTGAGAACTCGGTGATCGGTGGAACACAGGCGCCCGCTGCGAATCTGGCCGACATTCAGGTCCACTTCCTTTCTACGCTTGGAGTGACGGACTGGTCGAACGGAGAGCGCGACAATGTGCTGATCAAAGTCGACTCTCGACCGTCGCTGCTCTATAACCAGCTCTTTGGATCGTCTCTCGGCGGTCTGGTGACGGATGCCTACAAGACCGGGCTGATCGTCCTCTGTCTGCTGTTCGCGCTGCTGGAGCTGGTCGCTCTGGTAATGGCGATCCGCTTGAGCAGGACGATGACGGCTTCAGTCTCCGCTCTGTATGAGGCGACCCAGAGGATCGATCAGGGAGACTTTAACCATCGGATCGCCGTGACAAGGCAGGACCAGCTGGCTGAACTGAGCCGTTCGTTCAACACAATGACCGGCTCGCTACAGCGCCTTCTCCAAGAGCAGAAGGAGAAGGAGCGGCTGCAGAATGAGATCTCCATCGCGCAGGAGGTTCAGGCCAACCTGTTCCCGCGCCAGATCGCGAATCTACCTACGCTGGAGTTGCACGGTGTCTGCCGTCCGGCGCGCTCGGTCAGCGGAGACTACTACGACTTTCTGGTCTTCCACGAGGCAGCGCACAACGGCCAGGCCAGCCGCAAGGAGACCGGCGTGGGCATCGCGATCGGAGATATCAGCGGCAAGGGAATTTCGGCGGCGCTGCTGATGGCTACGCTGCACTCGGCAGTTCGCGCGTATCGTTTCGCCAGTGAAGAGCTGGTCTTCAGCGAGTCTGCAGTGGCGGGCCTTCTAGCCAATCGGGAAGAGATGGGCGCGGATTGCGATGAGCTGTTCCAGTCGCCGGGTCGGATTCTCTCTCTGCTGAACCGCCATCTCTACCGCAGCACCCAGCCGGAGAAGTACGCCACGCTGTTTCTGGCGCACTACGATTCGAAGTCGGCCCAACTGACCTATTCCAACGCGGGTCAACTACCGCCGCTGGTGCTGGGGAAGGATGGAAGCGTCCGGCGGCTCGATCGGGGAGGTACGGTCGTCGGGCTGATGGATGGCATGCAGTACGAGGAAGATCGCTTCCACATGCGGCCGGGCGACATCCTCGTGGGCTATTCAGACGGCGTGACGGAGCCTGAAAACGACTTCGGTGAGTTTGGAGAAGAGCGCCTGATCGAGGTCGTTCGCCGTTATCGCGATGAGCCGCTGCATGTGATCTCAAGCCAGGTGATGCAGGCGCTTGACGCGTGGATCGGGGCTGAGGAGCAGCCAGACGACATCACGCTGGTGCTGGCTCGGCAGGTATAGCCCTCCGCGGTCTGGTGACAAATCTAGTGAGCCGACTGGATTGCCTTGACAGCAATTGCGTTCGGAGATGATCCGGCGGGAAGCATGGTAAAGAGAGCGGCGCCTTGTTTCCCCTGCGTCCGAATCACCGAAACATCCCCGGAGTGAGTATCGGCAGCCAGCAGAATGTGTTCATCGGCTGAGAACGCCAGTGCGTCCGGACCAGAGCCGGTGTGGACTGTGTTGACCAGCCTGCCGTCGTCGATGCTGTAAACGCTGATCAGGTCGGAGGCGAAGTCTGCAACCCACAGCGTGGAACTGTCTCGGGTGATGACGCCGTGAACCGGCTTGTTTCCGATCATGTAGGTCCCAAGAACCTGATTGTTCCAGGTGTCGATCTCGGAGATGGAGTCGGAGCCGAAGTTGGAGACGAAGATCTCACCCCCATCGGGCTTGACCGCTAGATGGACCGGCGTATTGCCCACGTCGAGGATGGTGAGCAGATGGTCCGACAGCGCAGCGGAGTCCTGCCTGGTCGCCCAGGAGCCTGGCGCGGCAGCCAGCGAGATCACCATGACCTGGTGACCGCCGGAGCAGGCGATAAAGGCTTTCGAGGAGTCTGGAAGGATGGCAACGTCAGTCGCTCCGGGGCAGCCAGGGAAGGCCTCGCGGAACTGGAGTGCCGGGCCCTCACCCTGTTGAGCCACGGGTTGAGGCGCTTCGGGGGAACCAGACTCAAGGTTAAGGGCGCTGGCGTAGGGCGCGGTGCTATAGACGGAGACGCTGCCCGAGGTGCGATTGGAGACGACCACCGAGCGCATGTCCGGAGAGACGCGCGCCAGTCCGGGCTCCTCTCCGGTACCCACTGCGGTGATCTCGCGCCTTTTGTCCAGGTCGATTACGCTAACCGAGTTCGAGCCAGAGTTGGCCACGTAGGCCCGGCCACCTGCGGCGTCCACGCTGATGAAGTATGGCTGCCGATGCACGGGAATAGTCGCAATGACGTTGTTGGCGGAGGCGTCGATGACACTTACTGTTCCGGACTTCGTGTTAACTGCATAAATCTCGTTGCGCCGCGGGTTCGCTGCGATCCCGGTGGGGTTGTCGCCGACGCGCAGTGTCCGATCCGCTCGAAGATTGACCAGATCCAAAACGCTGACCGTGTTGGATTTACCGTTTGTGACGTAGGCATACTCGCGATAGCCAGCCGGTACGTCGGGAAATCCACTGTGGCGGCAGCCCAGCGGGAACAAGGCAAGAAAAAGCGATGCGAGCTGGGCGGCTCGCTGACATGTTGTGGAGTCGGGCACTGGTTCGAGTCTATCGGTCTGAATCCAGCTCTCGCAAGATATCGCTACCTGTAAAAAAAATTTTAAATTGCGAAACCTTCCGTTCAATAAATGTGTCTACGCAAGAGATGCCAGGAGTTACCTGATGGGGATCTCTAGCATCGTCTGTAAATCCTTCTCGGACAACGAAGCCGCCTCGTGTGGCTTCGTTGATTTTTTTTGCGGAGAAGCGGGCTGCTGGAGCTGCCCAGATAGTCGGAAGGGGTGTAATAGGAGCTGAAGCCGCTACTTGTGGAGTCGGCTCTTCGACCAGTTGCGTACGAGCCAGCCGGCATAGGAGAGCTGGACGGCGATCACGCCAACGTAGACGATGACCAGATGGCGATGCGCCATTGTGGAGAAGTCAAAGAAGGTCTGCCAGGTCATTTCGTTCCATTCTCCGTCTACTGTGGGGTTTCGAGCGATGCTTCGAGGGCCTGAAGGGCGGCTTCCTGATCCGCGATCTGGCGGCGGCGCTCTACCGCGAAGCGAAGGCCTATGAGGAAGATCCCCCACATCGTCCAGCCAGCCAGGTTCCAAAGGACCGCGGGAACCATGGACGGATCGATTCCACCTCCCTGAGGGCCAAAGACCGGCTGCGGATGCTGTGTGCGCCACCACTCGATGGACATAAAGACGATCGGTACGTCAATGGCGGCGAACACGGAGAGAACGGCGGCTAACGTCGGAGTCTGCCCGGTTGGGGAGAAGCGGCGCAGCATGATGTAGCTGATATAGAGCAGCCAGAGGATCAGCTCAGAGGTTAGACGTGGATCCCATGTCCACCAGATTCCCCAGGCAGGCTTGCCCCATAGCATTCCTGTAGCGAGCGTAATGCCTACATAGAGCACGGTGATCTCAGCTGAGGCGACGGCAAAGGCGTCTGCGGCGAGGGCCTTCAGCGGGTCTCTTCTCTTGTAATAGAGAAACGCTACGGATGCGACCAGGTTGAGATAGGGAAAGACAAGGCCAAGAATGGCGTGCGGAAAGTGGTAATAGAAGATGCGCTGCAGATTGCCCATTGTCGCTTCCATGGGAGCCAGAACGATGGCTTGGCGGAAGCCTACAACAAGCACTGCAATCGTAGCTGCGAGCCAGATCAGGGCAACGTTGCGGAAGGTGGAAGAGCGCGCCACGATGGTCTTATTCTACCGCGATTTCCGCCGGTTGCGAGGGATTGTGCTGAAAGTGCCGCGGGGAGCCGGTGCGGCGGTGCATGCGAGATGCCATTGTTTCCTGAGTTCTAAGATTCGCAGAAGTGACTCCGCAGATCCTTCGACTCCGCTTCGCTCCGCTCAGGA
>DASTSJ010000446.1:0-3899 GCA_035760765.1 Edaphobacter sp.
AGGCGCTGGTGCTCGCGCTGGGCGGTGTCGCCGGAGGCTTCATCATTGGGTCGGCCGCGGCCTGGACGATCAGCCAGCTTGACTTCCACACCGCCACGCTGCCGCGGCTGGGCGTCGTGCCCGTTGTGCTGCTGATCAATGTACTGATCGCTGCGTTTGCAGCCTTATTTCCCGTGCGAGTACTGCGCGGTCTGGAGCCTGCCGCGCTTCTGAAGGGTGAGTAGTGGAAGTGATACAAAAGAGTTCTGGGATGGAGAATCCGATCGATCTTGAAACACGGCCCGACTGCGCAGTGATTGCGCTGCACGGCGTGACGCGCGAGTACGCTGGCCATGCGGGCACGGTATGCGCGCTGGACCACGCTTCCTTCTCGATCGTTGCTGGCGAATGGGTCGCGATCACCGGTCCCTCAGGCTCCGGGAAAAGCACGCTCGTAAACCTTATCGGCTGCCTCGACCGGCCGACCGCGGGCGAGTTGCGGATCGACGGAGCCGATGTTGCAGCCATGTCAGCTACGGAGCTGGATCGCTTTCGCGCCGACAAGATCGGGTTCATCTTCCAGCAGTTCCATCTGATCCCGTATCTGTCAGCCGTCGAAAATGTGATGCTCGCGCAGTACTTCCATTCGATGACCGAAGAGAAAGAAGCCAAGGCGGCCTTGGAACGAGTGGGACTAGGTCACCGCGCCGAACATCTTCCCAGCGAGCTCTCCGGTGGCGAGCAGCAGCGAGTCTGCATTGCACGCGCCCTGATCAACAATCCCCCGATTCTTCTTGCTGACGAACCGACAGGAAATCTGGATGCGGCAAACCAGAAGATTGTCGCCGGGCTCTTGCAGGATTTGCATGCTCACGGCCATACAATTGTGATGGTTACGCACGACCCTGAGATGGCGGCGCTGGCGCAGCGCAAGATCGCACTCAGTCACGGCAAGGTTTTCTGTCACCCGGTTGGCGGACCGGTCATCTCCCTGCGGAAGTAGTCATCGGTTCCCTGCTCTCATGACCCCATCAAGTCCGTTTCAACGTTTTAACCGTAAGGAGTGGAGCGCACTAAGCGCGGACCAGAGCCTTCCTTTGACTGATGAGGATATCCGTTCCCTGCGGGGTCTCTGCGACCGGCTTTCGCTCGACGAAGTCGCACGGATGTATCTTCCGCTCTCGCGCCTGCTCAAACTGCGCTTCGAAGCTGGGCGACAGCTCTTCCTTGCACAAAATGCGTTTCTGAAAAGGAACCATGATCGATCTCCTTTCGTGATCGCGATCAGCGGAAGCGTTGCTGTCGGAAAGAGCACCTTCGCCCGAACCCTGCAGGCGCTGCTGACCCGCTGGGCCGGTCAGCCGAATGTCGCCCTTGTGACCACAGACGGCTTTCTCTATCCCAACGCGATCCTCGAAGAGCGAAATCTGATGCGCCGCAAAGGATTCCCGGAGAGCTACGATCTTCCCAGGCTGCTCGGATTCCTCCACGAGATCAAGTCTGGCGAAGAGAAGGTCGCTGCTCCGGTCTACTCACACCTGAGCTATGACATCATCCCGAACGAGTTTCAGTACGTAAAACAGCCGGACATTCTTATCTTCGAGGGGCTGAACGTTCTGCAGGCACCACACGGAGCCTCCGTCATCGCATCAGACTTCTTCGACTTTTCCATCTTCCTCGATGCCCATAAGGATGCACTTGAGATGTGGTACGTCGAGCGATTTCTTGCGCTGCAGCGTACGGCCTTCCAGAATCCGTCGTCATACTTCTATCGCTACCGCACGCTGGAGCATGAAGAGGCAGTCAAAACAGCGCAGGCGATCTGGCGTGAGATTAATCTTCCGAATCTGGTGGAGAATATCCAGCCAACCCGTCAGCGCGCCGACCTGATTCTGCACAAGGGATGCGATCACCAGATTGAGTCGGTGTCGCTCCGGGGTTAGGTCTTACCACGAGGATTCCGATCAGCGTGCGATCCCAACCTCGGGCGCAAAACGCCGGATTAAAGTCATCTGATGTTCCCTCTACTCCGGAAAATCGAAAGCCCGCTCGTTAGCGCTCGCCCCACTTCAGCTTGCTTCGCAGGACACTGAACAGACCGTTGCGGCGTGGCCGCAGGAGCCTGACGCTGTGCTCGGACCGGCGGCAGTGAATCTCGTCGCCAATTTCAAGCTCAACCGCCTCCTGGCCATCCACAGTCAGGTAGGTCAGATTCGCCCCACCATCGACGCGGATGTTGACCTCGGCATCTCCCGGAACCACGATAGGGCGAATGGTCAGCAGGTGCGGGCAGATCGGGGTGACGACTAGGGCGTTCACCGAAGGCATGACGATCGGACCGGCAGCGGCCAAGTTGTAGGCCGTGGATCCGGTGGGTGTGCAGATGATGATTCCGTCGGCCCGCATCGTGGCAACGAACTGCTTCTCGATCTCGACCGTAAACTCCGCCATACGAGCGATGGCGCCCTTCGACACCACGATGTCGTTCAGCGCGTCCCAGTGCTTGAGGACCTTGCCGTTCCGGATCAGCTCGGCGTGCATCATGTCGCGCACTTCGATGCTCGCGCAGTTGTCGCACCAGGATTCGAGCGCGGTGTAGAGCTCCGATAGGGGAATCTCCGTCAGGAAGCCGAGAGAGCCGAGATTGACCCCGAGAATCGGCGTCGGAGAGTGTGCGAAGGCACGGGCAGCCGCCAGAAGCGTCCCGTCGCCCCCCAGAACGATCACCAGATTCGGCTTCTCGCGGGGCATGTCCTCACGAGGAACGGAGGGGAGGTTCTCGCCGAGATAGGATGCGCTGTGTGGATCGAAGACGGTGGCGTAGTTGTGGGATTGGAGCCAGCCGACAAGCTCGCGCAGGATGGACGCAAGCTCGGGCTTCTGCGGCTTCGAGATAATGGCGGCCTTAAACATGTGTAGCTAGTGTACCGGTAAGGCCACCAGATCAGATTGTGCCGAAGATGGCGCGCAGAAGATACTCATGGTTCCCCTCCATGCCCTGGATCGGAGAGTCGATCACATCGAGACGGGTGCCCCCAAGCTCGGCGACAGCATCGGTGACGCGCTCGATGGCCATGCGACGGGCCTCCGGATCGCGAACGATCCCTCCCTTGCCGATATTGTGACGGCCGGCTTCAAACTGCGGCTTGATGAGGACGATGGCAGTTCCCTCCCAGGCTTCTCCCCCCTCGGACTGTAGGGCCTTGAGAACTGAAGGCAGGACAAGAGTTGCCGAGATGAAGGAGACATCCATCGCAAAAAATGTCGGCACGGGCCGGCCGGCGAGGAGCAATTCGGCGGTTTCGAGCTTGCGGGCGTTGGTGCGTTCGCGAAGGGTGACACGGGGGTCATCGCGAAGTTTTTGGGCGATCTGGCCATAACCGGTATCGACCGCTATGACGGTTACGGCTCCAGCCTGCAGCATGCAGTCCGTAAAGCCTCCGGTAGAGGCTCCGATGTCGACGGCATGCACCCCGGCCAGAGCGATCTGCCAGTGGTTCAAGGCGTGTTCCAGCTTGAGCCCACCCCGGCTGACGTATTTCAGGTCCGAACCGAGTAGGCGGATCGTCGCATCCGGGGGGACGCTGACTCCCGGTTTGTCGACCTTCTGCTCATTGACGAGGACTCGTCCGGCGAGGATGAGGGCCTGCGCGCGCTCCCGTGAGGCGGCGTGACCCTGATCGACGAGCATTTTATCCAGACGGTTCTTCATGGGGAGTAGTTCCAAAGTGGCACTTGTGTAGCTACTCCTTAAGGTACATCCTGCCGCTCTCTACGATAGATTGGCTAATGAGCTGAAACGAGATTTGATTCCCAGGAAGGAAGACTGGTGTGCCTTTGAGCGCGAAAGTGATGGAGATGCCCGGGCCAAATGTGCGGGAGGTGCGAGACGATGCGACGCTGGTCACGGAGATCCGGCG
>DASTSJ010000447.1:0-4469 GCA_035760765.1 Edaphobacter sp.
CGACCCGATGATTGATCCGCGGACCGGCGAGTACGCGGTTATCGCGCCGGGCCACACGTTCAAGTCGGTGACCCAGAAGATCGGCGGCGTGGTGCTGACGTCGAATACGCCGCTGGGCTGGTTCTTCGGCCTGATGGTGGCCGGAGGCGTCGCGACCCTGGTGGTGATCGCCGTCACCTGGCTGTTCCTGAAGGGTGTCGGCATCTGGGGCGTCACGATGCCCGGCGCCTGGGGCTTCGCGATCATCAACTTCGTTTGGTGGATCGGTATCGGCCACGCCGGAACGCTGATCTCGGCCATTCTGCTGCTGTTCAAGCAGACCTGGCGTAACTCGATCAACCGCTTCGCCGAGGCGATGACGATCTTCGCAGTCGTCTGCGCCGGTATGTTCCCGCTGATCCACGTCGGCCGTCCGTGGCTGGGATACTGGTTGTTCCCGTATCCGAACACCATGAACGTCTGGCCGCAGTGGCGTTCGCCCCTGGCCTGGGACGTCTTCGCGGTTTCGACCTACGCTACGATCTCGGTGGTCTTCTGGTACATCGGCATGATCCCGGACTTCGGCACGCTGCGCGATCGCGCGACTCTGCCGCTGGCCCGCTACTTCTACGGCATCCTCTCGCTGGGCTGGCGCGGTTCGACCCGCCACTGGATCCGGTACGAGACGGCTTCCCTGCTGCTGGCCGGACTTTCGACCCCCCTGGTGCTCTCGGTACACACGGTCATCAGCTTCGACTTCGCGGTCGCGGCCCTGGCTGGATGGCACACGACGATCTTCCCGCCGTACTTCGTCGCCGGCGCTGTGTACTCCGGCTTCGCGATGGTGTTGACGCTGGCCATCCCGATCCGCAAGTGGTACCACATGGAAGACCTGGTGACGCTGCGCCACCTCGACAACATGGCGAAGGTCATGCTGGCGACGGGTTCGATCGTGGGCTACGGCTACGGCATGGAGGTCTTCATGAGCTGGTACTCGGCCAGCCACTGGGAGTTCTTCATGATGTGGAACCGCATGTTTGGTCCGATGGGATGGGCATACTGGATGCTGATCCTGACCAACATTGCGATTCCGCTGACCACGCTCTGGTCGCGTAAGCTGCGCGTGAACGTCGGCTTCCTGTTCGCCCTCTCGTTCATCGTCAACATCGGTATGTGGTTCGAGCGCTTCGTGATCGTTGTGACCTCGCTCTACCGCGACTACCTGCCCTCGAGCTGGGGCACCTATGTGGCGACCAAGTGGGACTACATGCTCTTCATCGGAACGTGGGGACTGTTCACGGTTCTGTTCCTGATGTTCGCCCGCTTCGCTCCGATGATCCCGATGTCTGAGATCCGGATGATGCTTCCGCAGACCAAGATTACCCGCCGCGGACCTGATGCCGAGACGGTCATTGAGGAGACGACGTAATGCCACGCAGAGAAGGAATCTACGGCCTGCTGGCGGAGTTCAATACTCCCGGCGAACTGGTGCATGCGACCGAAGAGGCGCGCCGTGCAGGATACCGCCGCATGGAGTGCTACACGCCTTATCCGGTGGAAGAAGCCGCCGAGGCGCTGCACTTCCATAAGAATCGCGTTCCGCTGGTCTGCCTTCTGGGCGGCCTGATGGGCGTGACCACGGCCTTCCTGATGGAGACCTGGATTGCGGTGTGGGCCTATCCGCTGAACATCGCGGGGCGTCCGCTGTTCTCCTGGCCGGCGTTCATCATCCCGGCGTACGAGTGGACCATCCTGTTCTCCGGTCTCTCGGCCGGATTCGGAATGATCGCGCTCAACGGCCTGCCGCAGCTCTATCATCCTCTATTCAACGCGCCGAACTTCCGCAACGGAGCGACGACGGACAAGTTCTTCCTGTGCCTGGAGTCGACCGACCCGAAGTTCTCGGCAACCGAAACCCGGTCGTTCCTCGAGCAGTTTCACGCGGTCTCCGTGGTGGAGGTGGATCATTAATACGAAGAACACACACGGAAGGCTGAAGCTGTCGCTTGCGGCCACGATCGCCCTGATGGCGACGGTGGGCTGCCGGCAGGACATGCACGATCAGCCGAAGTTTGTTCCGCAGCGCGGAACGACGTTCTACGCCGATGGACGGTCGGTTCGCCCGCAGGTTGAGAACACGGTGGCCCGCGAGCAGCTCCACGAGGATTCGTACTTCTACACCGGGTTGGTGGACGGCAAGGAGGGCGACGGCCTTCCCTTCCCGGTGACCGAACAGGTTCTGAAGCGCGGACAGGAGCGTTACAACGTCTACTGCACACCGTGCCACTCTCGCGTGGGCAACGGCGAAGGCATGATCGTGCAGCGCGGATATGCCAAGGCGGGCAACTTCCATACGGCACGCCTGGAGTCGGCGCCTCTTGGCCATTTCTTCCACGTGATCACGTACGGTTACGGCGCCATGCCGGAGTACTCGGCACAGGTGACGCCAGAGGATCGCTGGGCGATCGCAGCGTACATTCGCGCTCTGCAGCTGAGCCAGCATGCCACCCAGGCGGACGTCGCGCCCGGAGAGCATGTCGAGCCGCTTGCTGAGGTGGCAGAGCATGAGGGACTGCCGGCCAACTTCGTTCAGGAATGGGCTGTGCCTCCGACTGCAGTGACGGGCACCCCGGACAATCAACCCTTTGCTTTACCTGCACCGGGCGGCGAGTCTTCGAAGTCCGCCTCCATGCCTGCGGCGAAACAGCCTGCGGCCAACCCTGGAGCAGCACCCAAGAAATAACCTCGGAAGCTTCCGAATGAAGGCCTGAAAACGCATGTCACTTGGACACGAACATCACGGAGACGCGGGACACCACGACCACGGGCCACGCGTGCTTCCTTCCTCGCTCGCCGCGCCTGAGGAGGCCATCAAGGCCTGGCGGACCCGGCTCTTGATCGTCGGCGTGGCCGCAGCGCTGGTTTCGCTCGCCTTCCTCATGGTCAAGGGAGGCCCGGGGCACATCCTGCGGGCGTACCTGCTGGGCTTTATGATCTCCTTCGGCTTTGCCGGCGGCGGTCTGGCGATGCTGATGCTGCAGTATGTCTCGGGCGGCAAGTGGGGTCTGCTTCTGCGCCGTCCGCTTGAGGCGATGTCGCGCACCCTGTGGCTGGTGGCCCTGATGGTCATCCCGGTGCTGGTGTTTATGAAGCACCTGTACCAGTGGGCAGCGTATCCGAATGCGAAGGCTACCGCGGCGGCCTACGCCAAGGGCCTGATGACCCAGGAGCAGATGCTGACGGCCAACGCCAAGCACGCCATGCTCAGCCCGACCTCGGCGATCATCCAGGTTCTCATCGTATTCGGTGTTCTGCTGACGATCATGACGCTGCTGAACCGCTGGTCACTGCAGCGGGATGCTGATCCTCACGCCGGATCGCAGTCTAGCTTCGACTTCTGGCGCATTAAGTTTGAGAACCTCTCCGGTATCGGCATCTTCATCTATGTTGTGCTGCTGACGGACCTCTCGATCCTGCTGATCAAATCGCTGGACGTCACCTGGTACTCGTCGATCTACGGATTGCAGTTCCTGGTGGGCCAGGGGTACCAGGTGCTGGCGCTAGGTATCCTTTCGGTGATCGTGCTCTCGCGCTTCCAGCCGATGAAGACGCTGCTGCGCGTGACCGAGCAGCACGACCTGGGCAAGTTCGCCTTCGCCTTCGTCATGCTCAACATCTACCTCTGCTTTGCCGAGTTCCTGATCATCTGGTCGGGCAACGTGCCGGACGAGATTCCGTGGTACCTGGCTCGTATTCAGGGCGGCTGGTGGGTGATCTGCTCGCTCGACTTCGTCTGCCACTGGCTGATTCCCTTCACGCTGCTGCTGTCGCGCGATCTGAAGCGGAACAAGCAGAAGATGATCTGGCTGACCTGCTGGATGATCTTCGCACGCTGCCTGGACATGTTCTGGCTGATCGAGCCGAACTTCCAGGATGCCGCCGGCAACCTGCACCTGACGGGCAACTACGGAATTCTTGCTTACATTACGGTCCCTGTGGCTGTCCTTTCGATATGGGGAGCGTATTACCTTACCGAGCTGATGAAGCGGCCGCTGATGAACGTCAACGATCCGCACCTGGAAGAGATGCTGGAGCCCGAACATGCCCACTAACGATCACGATCTGAACAAGGCGGACAAGCACCACGGCCATTCTCCGGACGCACCGGGCTACGAGACGACGGACGTCAACGTCAACGGCGTCGTCGTGTTCCTCTCCGGTCTGGCGGGCTCAGTCTTTGTGTTCTTCATCTTCTGCTTCCTGATGGGCAAGGTGATTAACAGTGCGATGAACAAGGCGGACGGCCCGAACGACAAGTGGCATCAGGCGGACGCGAAGGGCCCGACCGGCCTCGCCAGTAATCCGCAGCTCGAGCAGCATCAGCTGCAGAAGCTGACGGCCACCTTCCCGGAGCCTCGTCTGGACATCGACGACGGCAACCAGTCGACGGCCGACCTGCATGCGCGTGAAGACCTGCTGCTGGAGCACTA